>CAYTJF010000084.1:0-20682 GCA_964437945.1 uncultured Granulosicoccaceae bacterium | reverse complement strand
GAAGTGGCTCTGCGGCTCTGAACCCGAATGTATCAAGTGGATGGACCACTAGTTTTCAGTAGGTTCGTTCTCGGGAACTCCGTCCGGGGCTACAACAGCTGGAGCAACCTGGATTCGAAAAGCGTTGCTTGTGGTAAACGCGCCAAAAGGGTCCGTTGCAACAAACCTGATATTCGGAAAATTTCCGGCTTCCGTTGGAATACCGAATACAACCCCGTTTGCACGCAGGGTTAAGCCATCGGGCAATGTACCCGAAATGGAGTATGTCAGCACATCATTATCTGCGTCAGAGAAACCGATAAAGCCACTGATCACCGGTACAATAGGTTCACCCACGGTAGCAACTCGATTCCCATAAGTTCCACGAAAAACCGGCGCTATGTTGTCACTGCTGACGGTAACCATAATCCGTAGATTAGTCGGTATATTGATGCCATCGCTTGCAGATACTTCGATGGTAAAACTGCCCACATTCGGAAAGGTAGCTGTCAATTCTCCAGTGTTTTCATCTAAATCGATGGTGGCGCTACTAAACTGGCTAACCACCGCATAGGTCAGGGGATTACCTTCCGGATCGGTAAAATAATCAGCGAGGTTGAGTTCAAGCACTTCACCCAATTCGTTGACCTGCCCGGCGACAGTCACAACGTCTACCGGCAAATTTTCAACTACGTTAATATTTACATTGGCTCTGGTTTGTTCGCTTCCATCGGATGCGACTATTTCAATGGTATAGCTGCCTTGATCAATGAGTTCAGCCGTGCCACTGAGAATGCCATTGGGTGACAGGGTCAGAGAACCAGAAGCTGGTAGCGTCCCTTCAGCTACGACAAAGCTCAGTGTGGTGCCCTCTTCATCGAAAAAGAATGCACTCAAGTCGCTTTCAAACTCGACACCGGCTGTCACTTCCTGTAACGGTATTTGCGCTATTAGTTCAGGAGGATCGTTTTCGGCTACCACATTCACCGAGACGGTGGCTTCAGAGAAATGTGTGCCATCTGTCACTGAATAAACAAACGTATCAACGACGCGCGGGGAAGCCCTATCGATCAGTATTGGCGCGGCATAAGTAAATCCGCCATCACTTCGCAAAGAAAATGAACTGGCACGCATTGGTGCACTGACAGGCTGCGTGAGAACGCTCAAAGGATTGTTTGCTATGTGAACATCCTGCACATCGTTTGATAGCAGATGCACTTGCCCTGGTGCGGTTGTCACCGTCAGTACCTGCCCCTCAAGTACAGTGAATGTGTCATCCTGGGCATCAGGCGCTTCATTAATCGCTATGAGACAAAAAGTGGTTCGCTGAGAGCCAGTGCCGCCATCGTTGTCGACGGCATCAAGCTGGTAAGTAACACCAACCGGTGCACGCAACTGCGGTGCAATAATCGAAAATTCGGCACCTTCGCCATCACTTGGTAGCTGCTCGAAAGTAAGAGCACAGTTGGTATCTGAAGTACATGCTTCATCCAGTGATTCGGCAGCCAAATTGAAACCGGCAATACCTGCACATTGATTTAAATCGCCCTGTGCTAAAGGTTGCGGCCGCCATTGATATCGGTTGATTTCGCCATCGGGGTCGGAAGCGCTGACACTAAGTGTTAGCGCGCTCTCCTCATTGAGAACGGAAGCCTCGGTGCTTTGACCGTCGGCAAAGCGGATTTGCGTAACAGGTGTACTGTTTGATTCCCGGCCGGTGGCATCGACCCAATCGCATGCGACGAGTATGCACAGCGGGGCCAGCACAAGTAATTTCTTAACGATCATCTTGTCATTGTATGCCATCAGAACTGACAGGTTAGACAAGATTGTTGATTAACGTCAAATTGGGTGTAAATACTTGCTAACTATTTGATTAATTAAAATAAAGATTCGATCAATACAGTGTTAGAACCTCGATTGAGTCACAACACTTTAGGTCAATCTATGATCAATTATGGTATTTAGAAAAGATTCCAGCACACGCGCCGCATCAACCGCCATGCACGCTCCATTGCCGGTAGCCCGGTCTTTCCAGTGATCGGCCGCATACCGGTAACCGCGTCTGTCAATAGCCAACTGCCCAGCCGCAATACCAGACTCAACAACCCGAGCTGCACCCGTTTCCAATGAAAATGCATCTGGCTCAACAAGGTAGGCTACCGCTGCAGCATCGTGCATTGCACATTGCGGCTCACCGGCATCTTTTGCGGCTCCACTGCTTGAATAAAAGTCTATATAGAAACGACTGGTACGCCATAGAAAATCACCGGTGACACCACCACCATCACGGAACTTAGCCAGCACTGAGTCGGTGATCATGACTTTATGCGTCACATCCAGCCCAACAATGACCATAGGCCAATCGTGGGCCAGCAAACGATCAACTGCATGTGGGTCGTTAAAAAAATTGGCTTCAGCTAAGGGGGTCACATTGCCCGGCTCGTCCACGGCTCCACCCATAACAATAAGCTGATTAACCAGCCCGGGCAGCTTGGGTTCTTTCTCCAGCGCCAGCGCAATATTGGTTAGCGGCCCCACAGCAATCAAAGTTATCTGACCAGGATGCAATCGTGCTTGCTCAACTATGTAGTCCGCTGCCGACAAATCATGCAAGTGCGCATGACTGGCTTCAGGGTTGAGCTCTATCGGCATCGCAGGATAGCAATTGCCTATACCGTCATCGCCATGAACAAATTCTGCGTGTGGTAACGGTGCCTGTACCACTGGCACGCCCTCACCTTTGGCAACATCAACCGTGGTTGCACCAAACACATCAAGAATGTACTGCGCATTGCGTGTGGATTTGTCGATACTGACATTGCCAAACACGGTGGTTAGCGCCATCAATTCAATTTCCGGGTGGGCCAGCGCATAGGCAATAGCCATAGCATCATCGATACCGGGATCGGTGTCCAAAATTACTTTGTGCACAAACTTATTTCCCTTGTATGAAGGCGTCTACAGCAGCACGACTCGGTATACCCGGCGTGGCACCCGCAACAGTTACCGCCAATGCACCTGCCGCACAAGCTCGTTCTAAGGCTTGTGCCGGCGATAGCTCGTCTATTAAACCCGATAAAAAATAACCGACAAACGTATCGCCAGCACCAGTGGAATCAATAACGTCGACCTGAGCTGCATCTGCCTGAACACACCGTCCATCATGCAACAACATGGCACCTTTACTACCCAGGGTCAACACAATAAGGCATTCAGGATAACGCTTTTGCAATTCAGCCTGTAGTTCAGCAGTGGCTTGCGAATAGGCATTGCTGTTTGCACCACTTTGATTAGCCAGTTGCAGGGCTTCAACTTCATTCACAATAAGCACCCGGCACTGCTCTAGCGGCAATGATGTGACCAGCTCATTCATGGGTGCCGGATTAAATGCAATTTTTAATTTTTTTTCCTGGGCAATGACAAAGGCATCAGCCAGTGCGTTGCATTCGTTTTGTAATAGCAGCCAATCTCCGGGCTGTGCGTCTTTTAAAAGAGTAGCAAGGCTAGTCGCATCAAAACTTTGATTAGCACCACCATGTAATACGATTGCGTTTTCGCCTTGCGCATCGACCTGGATAATGGCATGACCACTGGATTCTTCGACCCGTTCTATGCTGTTAATGTCAACACCAAAATTGGCCAAAGTATCTACCGCCCACTGATCAGACCGACTGACCCGCCCGAGGTGTATCACCGGTGCTCCAGCACGAGCCAATGCGACAGATTGGTTAGCACCTTTTCCGCCGAGCACGGTTTCCAGCGACTCACTGGACAAGGTTTCACCCGGTTGCACAAATCGCTTTACCCGATAAACGTAGTCGATATTGATTGAACCGAAATTGTATACCGTCACTTAAATAACCTTCCGTTCACACCCTGAAGCCGCACAGTTTACCAGTCTGTTTATCAGTTTCGCGTACTACACCGCAATACACCAGCTTATGTTCCCCAAAATCCAAGTCGTTATCTGTAGGATGTATACTCGGTCTGTGTCCCCGCAGCGGGTACTGTCGCCAATCACGATGAGATTCAAGCAATGAATTCCTACACTGTCGCATCACCGTGCATCGATATCTGCAAGATTGATGAAGCAACACAGCGTTGCATCGGTTGCGATCGCACCATTGATGAAATAACCCGTTGGTCTCGAATGGACGATGATGCCAAACAGGCTGTCATTGATGGCATAGTGCTTCGAAAACAATCTCAGCAAACACCAATGACGCCAGGCAAGCCATCAAGGTCTGACAATACGGCACCAGGCGTGCCGGGTAATCGCTCTACTGGCTGTGAGTAGCGATTAATCCAGGCTACCTGAAAACCGAAATGGGCAGCTCCGGCTGCATCCCAGGCGTTCGATGATTGAAAGCTGATTTTCTCTGGTGCTACGCCAAGCGTGTCTGAAGCTAGTTTATAAACACTTGGGTCTGGCTTGAAGATACCTACCGATTCGACCGAGAGTTGATGGGTCACCAAATCGTTAAGCCCTGCACTGTTCACCGCCGCCTCAATCATCATTGGAGAACCATTTGTGAGTATGGCCGTAGGGATACCAAATTGCCTGAGTAAGCCCAGAACCCCGTGTACTTCAGGAAACGCATCAAGCTTTAGATATGCCTGCATGAGTTTTTCATGTAAGGCTGCATCCTCGATTTGCGTTGCATCCATCGCATATTGCAACGCGTCAGACGTCACTTGCCAGAAATCACAGTGCGTACGCATAAGCGATCGTAGCCACGTGTACTCCAATTGCTTGGTTCGCCACAACATCGAAAGCTCGGCGTGACGAGGGCCAACCAGGTCGCTTAACCCTCCTACAGCACTGTGTACATCAAACAGGGTTCCGTAGGCATCAAATACGCATGCTTCAATACCGTTTATTGAAACTTCATTATTATTGATTGAACGACTAGTCATTCTTGAGTCTCTTTGCGTTGTGGTGGTATCGAGTAGGTAGCGGTGACATGGGCAACCAGGTCGCCGTTATCCTGGCCATCACTGTACAGGCTGACTTCTCCCACGGCCAGTCGTTTTCCAAGCTTTAGCATTCTTGCCTCAGCTATAACATCGCCAGGCTTCGGTTTACGGAGAAAATTGATTGACAGGTTTGTGGTCACAGCTAATTCCACTGGCCCGATTCGGCTTAACACCAGTGCGTACATGGCAGCATCAGCCAGCGCCATCATGATTGGCCCGGAAATGGTGCCACCCGGGCGTAGGTAGTGCTCTGAGTAATGCGCTCGCATCAGCACTCCAGAGTCAGTTATTTTCTCAAGTTCCAGTCCCATGGCTTTGGCAAAGGGCATTTGTTCTTCACTCAATTGATTGAACTGATCAATACTGATTTTATGATTCACAGCACTACCATTAGACTTCAACAATCACCAGCATACCAATGTGTGCATAAATTTGTATATCCATAGTATTTAGTGGCAGAATAAAGCCACAGCGTAACGATAGGCTTTACGATGACACAATCAAGCACCAGCGACGCAGCAACCGGCGATCCAGAGCCACTAGTGCTGACTCACAGCGAAAATAGCATTGCCCACATTACGTTGAATCGGCCAACAAGTTATAACGTGCTGTCTGAGGAAATGCTGGCTGCATTGCAGCACTGCATCGATACCATGGATTCCGACACACGTGTGCTTGTCATAAAAGCTACAGGCAAGGCCTTTTGTGCCGGACACGATTTAAAACAGATGCGCAACAGCCCTTCCCAGGATTACTACAACAAGTTGTTTAAAACCTGCAGTCATTTCATGAACTCACTGCTGGCACTCAAGCAACCCGTTATCGCACAGGTCGATGGCATTGCCACAGCCGCTGGTTGCCAATTGGTCGCCAACTGTGATTTGGCAATCGCTTCAACCACGGCACGTTTTGCTGTATCGGGAATCGATGTTGGCCTGTTCTGTAGTACACCATCGGTGCCCTTATCTCGCAATATATCCAGAAAGCGAGCATTCGAGATGCTAATGACCGGAGACTTTATCGACGCTGAAAAAGCCATGCAATGGGGACTGTTAAATCGGGTTGTCGAATCTGAACAACTCGACGATGCCGTGCTTGAACTCGCTAACAAGATCGTTGAAAAGTCTGCTGTAGCGGTGGCAACAGGCAAAGGCTTATTTTACAATCAACTTGAAATGCCATTAAAGCAAGCTTATGCACTTGCAGGAGAAACCATGGCATGCAACATGATGGCAGACGATGTTTCAGAGGGCATAGATGCATTCAAGGAGAAACGAAAAGCCGTTTGGAAACATCAATGACATTATAGGAGTTACAACTAACCAGTACCCGTTTTTGCTTGTGGACCTTCCTGATCTTCAAGCCAATGTGCAAAATCAACATGACTTAGCGGATAGCTGAAATAGAAACCCTGTACTTCATTGCAGTTCAATTTGCGCAATAGAGTTAGCTGTTCCTGTTTTTCTACACCTTCTGCCACAACAGATAATCCGAGTCTGTGTCCCAAGGTGACGATGGCAGACACTATGGCCTCATCACCTTTATCACTGTGCAGCTCTCTAACAAACATACGATCAATCTTCAGTTTATCAACGGGCAATCGCTTCAGGTAACTCAGCGATGAAAAACCAGTACCAAAATCATCAACTGCTATTTGAACGCCCAATGCTTTTAAGTTGTTCAGAAATTCAATGCCATTTTCAATATTGTGTAAGAACAAGTTCTCATTCAGTTCAATTTCAAGCAAACCTGGGTCTATTCCGGTATTGCTGACTGCATCTTGGATATCACGAATCATATTACCTTTAGTGAACTGCAAGGGCGAACAATTAACTGCTACCGAAAATACACCCAAGCCCTGGGTCTTCCACTCCTGTACCTGACGAGCCGCCTCATTTAGCACCCATCTACCCAACGGGACAATCAAGCCTGTTTCTTCAGCAAGAGGAATAAAATCTGCAGGAGGGATCTCTCCGCGTTCCGAATGATTCCAGCGAGCAAGCGCTTCAACTCCAATAGTACGGCCAGTGTTTACATCGAGCTTTGGTTGGTACAACAGCGATAACTGATTCTCTACTATTGCCTGCTTGAGCTCTCGTTCCATGGAAAAACGCGAGAGTGCACGCTCGTGGATATCGGTAGAATAGAACTGATAACCGTTTCGACCATTCTCTTTCGCGTGATACATGGCCACATCAGCATGTTTCATTAGCGATTCAGCGTCACGGCCATCGGCCGGATACACGCTAATGCCTATAGTCGTTGTGACACTGACTTCTACGTCAGCTATTGAATAAGGTGTGCGAACGGCTTCAGCGATTCGCTCGGCAACACGAGCAGCATCTTCAGGACGATTTATACAACCGAGCAATACCACAAACTCATCACCACCTATGCGAGCAACTGTATCGTTTGACTCTATATCCTCAGCACTTTCAATTTCTGAAAAACTAAGCGTATCAGACTCACGTAATACAACGTTCAAGCGCCCAGACACCTGCCGCAACAAGTCATCTCCAGCGTCATGACCAAGCGTATCATTGACTTGCTTAAAATGATCCAAATCAAGAAACAACAATGCGAACTGGTTTTCCTGCCGTTCTGACAATCGCAATACTTGACTCAGGTTTTCACGCAATTGTGCTCGATTGGGCAATCCGGTAACAAGGTCATAATAGGCCAGATCATGAATTTGCTTTCTTGCATTTGCACTCTCTGTAACATCCTGCACAGTGCCAAGCATATGAGTGCATTTACCATTGCTATCGACTTTAGGCTCAGCCTCTAAGCGCACAGAACGAATGTCATTTTTTTTTCGTCTGAAGATGTCAAACTCCAGCGTAATCGATTCGGCTGATTCAGCAGCAAGTTCGGTAGTTAATCGAACCTCTTTCTGACTGCTCGGATCGACTTTACTAAACAGGCTTTCCATTGACCCATACAGCAACCTGTTGTCAAAGCCAAACATTCGCGCAACCTCAAGGGACCAGTTCGCTGTATCAGAGCCAATGTCCCACTCCCAATGACCGAGCCTGGCGATACGCTGCGCGTTATCCAGCCTTGATTGACTCGAACGCAATTCATCCGCGGTTTCCTTCGAGCGCAGCATGTATTGGACACGATATGGCAAAATAAAGAAATTTATTGGCTTGGTCAGAAAATCAGTAGCACCTTCATCATAAGCCCGTTTGATCGAATCAAGATCGTGAAGACCCGTTGTCATCAATATCGGTACATGTGAGCCGAGCTTGGTTTGACGGATTTGAGCTATCGCTTCGAATCCATTCATGCTTGGCATTACCGCATCCATAATGACAAGATCGGGTTGGTATTTCTTAAACTGCGCAATAGCCTCAATACCATTACTGGCCTGCACTACCTTAAAGCCTGCGTCCTCCAACGGACCTTCGGCCATCATCAGGCTGATAGCATCATCATCCACCAACAGAACTACAGATTTAGCATGATCGCGCGGATCACCAGCATCGGCTTCAGTGCTCAATGGAGAAACCGGCTTCACGCAGCTTTGTCCTGCAATAACTGTAATTCATCAAGCACCTGCTGCGAGTGATCCTCCAAGCCAACAGTCAGCTCACGACACACAGTTAAATTATCTTCCGCGGCCGCACTTTCGATTTTGGCCATGCGAGATGAAAATTGCGCAGCACCAAGGTAAGCCGCGCTGGACTTAACAGCGTGCGCTGATGTACGCACAGTTTCTAGATCACCCGTTGCACACGCCTTACAAATCTTCTCGACAGCTTCAGGTGTTTGACCAACAAAAACACCAATGACACGACCAAGCAAATCCGCCGCACCCGGTCGCTGCAAAGCTCGAATAACATCCAGTGCTGATTGATCTATTTCGTTCATGCGTGTGCGGTTATTGGGCAGTATCGTCTGGCGCTATCGGCCGGTTCTTTGTTTGAAAAGAAAATTGCGCTTGCAAGACACTTATTTCGCTTTGCAGTGAATGCAATTCAGCCATCGACTCGGACAAAGATGGAACCACCGCGCCCACAGTTTGCCCAGCGTGGTGCGCTGGCTGGCGCCTGGATATGGTTGAATAGAACGAGAGCCAGGCGCACAGCAGGACAGCGGAGCACAGCGCAAACTCCAGCGCGCTAAATCCGGCCAGAAAAGCAACCATTAGCGCTATGTAGGCTGCTAATGCGGCGCTGGTCTGCAGTGTTCCGTTCCAATTCAAACTGCCGTCCTCAGTAGAATATTGAGCGTTACTCACCCTCAACAACTGTCGTTAACACGCTCCTTTTTCATCTGCAGCTTTTACAGCTCTTGCAGAGCGATTTATTGCTTTGAACGCCTACGTTTTAGCGACGTCATCGATAACATCTTTATGAAACTCTTCGAATTTTCTGCCCAAACAGAGCGTGTTTGCTGATGCATTTCGAAGAATCACTAGATTTGCAGAGTTATTACCCAAATAACAAGTAGTTACGTTACATTGGTTTTGGGTTAACGAAGACAGATAAACCGGGTGCAAGGCAGGCTAGCCCGACCCACAGGTGTGCTGGCATCTCAAATAGAGAAAAGGAGACGGCAGTTTTAAGTTTTAAATAACATGTAAAGAGCAGCCGTTCAATCTTTTGATATCACATTGCTACTAATCAGCTTTTCAATGGATTCCTGATCGACGCCCAACCAATCGATCAGCACTGATTTCGTATGCTCGCCAAGCTTGGGACCAGGCCACTGAGTTGCGCCCGGTGTACGCGCTAATTTGGGATGAACAGCAGGCACCATCCGTTGTTCTCCATCAACCTCAATCGGTTCGAAGCTGTTTCGTGCGCGAAAATGCGGATCGGCCAATATATCGGCAACTGAATTGATCGGACCCGCTGGCACGTCTGCATCGTTCAACACGGCAAGTGCATCGATCGAACTGATTGAGGATGCCCAATGGCTAAGGGCTTCATCAATTGTACTTTCATTAGCAACGCGACCTGCGTTGTTTTCCAGTTGTTTGTCTTCTGCCATATCCTGACGACCAATCGCAATCATTAATCGTTTAAAGATCGAATCGCCATTGCCACCAATAACAATATATTTATTGTCAGCGCACGCATAGGTGTTGGTAGGTACGATGCCGGTAACCGTCGTACCAGAAGGTTCTCTGACTATACCTGTGCCATCGTATTCGGACACCACGCCTTCCATCATGTTGAATACGGATTCAACAATCGAGACATCCACAGTTTGTCCGCGCCCACTATCGTTCTGACGATTCACTAACGCCATTAACACACCAATAACCGCATGCATTCCTGCGAAGGTATCGCCCAGACTCAAATTGGCACGCACTGGAGCCTGATTTGGATACCCATTCACATAACGCATACCGGCAACACCTTCACACACTGAAGCAAAGCCCGGCATAGTGGCATAAGGGCCATTTTGTCCATACCCGGAAACACGTGTGTAGATCAATTTGGGATTGCTGGCTTCAAATTCATCTGGCCCTAAGCTCCAACTTTCCATTTTCCCAGGCCGGAAATTTTCCACTAGTACATCAGCTTGATTGATTAGTTGATGCGCTAGCTTCTGCCCGGCTTTACTCGATAAATCCAGCGTTAGCGATTTCTTATTTCGAGCAATACTGGACCACCAGTATGAGGTGCCTGATTGATCGAGCAAGCGCCACGACCGCAACGGATCGCCTTTGCCAGGAGGCTCAATTTTGACAACTTCAGCACCAAAATAAGCCAGCATTTGGCCAGCAAACGGCCCAGCAATAAGCTGCCCCATTTCCAGCACGCGTATTCCTTCCAGTGGCTTTTTGGTTGGCAAATTAGTTAGCATAACAGTACTCAAAAGGTTTATTATTATTCGATGAACGCTAAAAACGATGCTCAACCTGGTGACAACGATTTTCCATTGGCAAAGCACACGGCCAACTATACGCCATTGTCACCACTGAGTTTTCTAAAGCGCTCAGCCGAGGTTTACCCCGAGTACACAGCCCTGATTCATGGCGACAGAAGATTAAGCTACAGCGACGTTTACACTCGCTGTCGTCAAATGGCTTCGCGATTGAATCAACACGGTGTGAAGCCTGGCGATGTGGTCTCTATCATTGCTCCAAATATTCCGGAACTGTATGAAGCACATTTTGCCGTGCCTATGTGTGGCGCTATTCTTAACGCGATAAACACGCGACTAGAAGCAAAAACCATTGCCTATATTCTCGAGCATGCCCAAACCAAGGTTTTGTTGGTTGATAGAGACTCAACTCAAGTTGTCCATCAGGCACTGGCTAATCTAACCCACTCTCCGCTGATAATCGACATTAACGACCCGGCAGCATCTGGTGACGCAGCTTCTGAAGTCGAGTATGAAGATTTTTTATCTGAAGGCGATGCAAACTATGATTGGTTAATGCCAGAAGATGAATGGGCATCTATTTCACTTAACTACACTTCTGGTACTACCGGCGAACCAAAGGGTGTTGTTTACCATCATCGTGGTGCCTACATGAATGCCATGAGCAACATAACAGGCTGGCATATGGGAGCGCACCCGGTGTACTTATGGACATTGCCCATGTTTCATTGCAATGGTTGGTGCTTTCCATGGTCGCTTGCCGCTAATGCAGGCGTTAGCGTGTGCGGGCGAACAATCAATGCAGAACTTATTTACAGCAGTATAGAAAACCATGGTGTTACCCACTTCTGTGGTGCTCCTATCATATTGAACTTCATAATCAATGCAGACCCGGCAATAGCTAAAAAACCCGACAAACCTGTAGAGGTGATGACCGCAGCTGCACCACCGCCTGCCAGTGTGTTGCAACGGGTGGAAGCACTCGGCTTTCATGTAACCCATGTGTATGGATTAACAGAAACCTACGGCCCTGCTGTAATGTGCGCATGGAAGTCTAAATGGGATTCGCTCAGCGCCACCGAGCAATCCGTATTAAAAGCACGGCAAGGTGTTCGCTATCAGGTACTCGATGAACTCGACGTACTCAACCCGGAAACCATGGAACCGGTACCACGCGACGGTGAAACCATTGGCGAAATTATGTTTCGCGGCAATATAGTCATGCGTGGGTATTTAAAAAACGCTCAAGCCAACGAGGCCGCTTTTGCAGGAGGTTGGTTCCACAGTGGTGATTTGGCTGTCATGGACCCTGATGGTTATCTGCGCATTCTTGATCGCGCCAAAGACATCATCATCTCTGGTGGTGAGAATATTTCATCAATAGAAATTGAAGATGTACTGTATTCACACCCAGACATACTAGAAGCGGCAGTTGCTGCCAAAAACGATGAGCACTGGGGGGAAACACCTTGTGCTTTCGTACAATTGGTCAACGGTGCGTCCGCCACCGAGCAGGAAATTATAGATTTTTGCCGAGAAAACATGGCCCACTTTAAATGCCCGACGAAGGTGATCTTTCGAGAATTACCGAAAACTTCGACGGGCAAAGTGAAAAAATTTCAGTTACGCGAATGGGCTAATGAGCTGTGAGAGGTAACAATTCCAACATGGTGAATTTTTGTACAGGTGCGTTTGTAACGCTAGTTATGTACTACTCATTGCTATTATCTTTACCTTAGTTAATTGCTGGTCACAAGAGTCTGCTGAGTCCTCATAGCGAAGATACCTTGCGATTCAATACAGAGTGCCATGTGTGTATCTATACTGCTGCTGCGGATGGTAGACCTGAATTTTAAGGGCTACACTTTCCTGCTGCTTCTATGCCTTGTTCAAGCTGTGCAATCATCTTTCGGTAATAATGTATCTCAACAAGAAGGCGTGCTTCTGTACTAGCGCAGATACTACGATGGATTCAGCCATTGAGCCATTCTTGTGAATTGGATCACCTATGGTGATTATATGGGAGTGCTACATATTTCCGTATAGTTCGTTAGTTGTAACTGCCCTTTCAAGCCGAAATATGGAGATTTACACTAAAACATGAAGAAATTCAGCATACGTGCCCGAAACCCACTAAAACTTCTATTACTGACTTCAGCAACGGTGTTGGCAACAGCCTGCGGAGGCGGTGGCGGAGATGGAGGTGGCAGAAGTAGCGGTATCTTCGAAGATGATGGCGATCTTGCACTAAACTCGGAGGGAATTGCAGCGCAGTGCGCAGCCGCAGCAGCTGGAGAGACAACACTACTAACACCCGGGGAGATAGCCTTAGTATGTCCCGAAGGGGCAGTAGTCACGCCAGTAGACAATGGTGATAATACTGCCGAGGAACCACCCACCGGGGTTGGCGAGAGCATTGTGCCTTCGGCTACTCCTACACTCAACACGGCACCGCCGGATGTGGCCGGTGGTCCATACTATGTCGCCCCCAACAACTCAGCGCTATTGAGCGGTCCAATATTTGGCAGTGGCACCAGAAGCAACGCTTCATTAGTCAAGCCACTAGCATTTAATATCGAAACAACAAGCAATGGCTTGCAACTGCTTGAATTGCGTGCAGTGGACTCACCAATACGCCCTAGTATACTGGGTGTGATTCAGCATACAGGGACAGAAGAAATTTGCGCGGTTACACTCGATGGACGACTGGATTTCACATCAGCTGGCCTGCCGATTGATCGTGGTGACGATCTCGAATTCAATTTGGCTGACGGCGTCATAGGTGAGTTAGGTGGTTCTTCACAGTTCTCTTTTATAAGCAGTTCCTGCATCTCACCCGGTAGCTTGGTTTATGTGAGCAGACCCCTGAGTGGCTCATTCAACGAAACTGCAGAAATCCGCTACGATTCATTAACGGCTTCTAGTTCAGATACACGTATTCTGGATGCCGCCGTTATTCCTGTGTCGTATTCAATTGGTACCGACGGTGTAGACATCACAATCGTCAATCAGTCCAACGAAACTGTTGATGTGTTTTCAGTCACTATAGTGGTCATTGATGAATTTGGCCAGGCTTTCAGTTCTGATTTCGAACTAGTGCTTGAAGAGCTAAGCCCGGGTCAGGAATACGTTGTTGAGGGAGCGCTTCGCGATTTTGAGGGGCAGGCGAGCACACTGCGTGCGATCGTTGATTTCGAATTCCCATAGCTTCTGACGCTCCTATCGTTCCTAAGGCCAGAGGCTAAGCTAAGGCTTCTTAACGGAACGTTGACACCTTCAGTCCCCGCGCCCCGTAAAATGGCGCGGGGCAGTGTGACTTGAACCGACACGGCGTTGCTACTGAAGGGTTTTAAGTACCAATAGACATGTACTATCTATGCCCACTGCAATCATGTGCAATCAACACCCTCTACCAAAATCATATTCCGATCCATAGCTTTTTGTTTGACTTCAAGCGCAGGCGCATACTCTTTAGATTCATACCAGGATTTTGCTAATGCAGTATTCGGAAATTCGGCCACAATGACTACCGTAGGCTCCCAGCTCCTCTCCATTACCTGTAACTTTCCAGCCTGGACATGAAACTTTCCTGAATATAAAGCAAGCGTATGTTCAGATAATTTTACGTATTCACGTAAAGCGGTACGGTCCTTAACAGTTACATCACAAATTAAAAATGCACTCATCTTCTGTTCTTTTCATTCATGCCTAAAAGAACCTATTATGGTATCGATAGCTTCTAATAACTCACCACCTCAATTTCCAAACCTTGCTCATCATCAAAGTAAAAGCGACGGCCCGGCTCATAATCCGCATGTGAATACGTTTTGAAACCGGCCGCTTTTACCTTAGCCTCGGTTCCATCAAGATCATCAACCACAATGCCCAAATGATTCAAAGCCATCAGGCTATTGTGAGTACTACCGCCAGGTACAGGGGCCTGCGACTGACCACTGTTATATAACGCAATGTAGGTATCGGTACCACCAACATGTACCGAGTAACCACCAAGAATCGCCTCTCCAGACCAGCGAATGCGCCAGTCAAACAGCTCGACCAGCACCTGCGCTGTTGCGTCCGGGTCGTTAACGGTTAAATTAATGTGCTCTACTCTTGCTTCTGCCATATCAATTCTCCTTATCGCTATTGGTGATCAAAGAACGGTTGCGCATCAGGCCAGAACCGTGTTTTTTAAAGCTGTTCAAATATTAATACCTCTAGTAAGGTAGAGGTCAAGCACTGATTTTAAAAATATCTGACATGCGTAAACCGCGAACACTACAACCCAATCTCTCGATAGGTGAATTGGCGAACCGAACCGGCCTGGCCATTACCGCCATACGATTCTATGAAACCGAGGGACTGGTAGCACCAACACGCAATGCCGGTGGGCAGCGCCGTTTTAAACGCGGCGATATTCGTCGCTTGGCGTTTATCAAGATCTCCCAGAATTTAGGGTTTTCGTTAAGCGAAATACGTACAGCCTTGTCGACTTTGCCAGATGGTCGAACACCAACGAAAAAAGACTGGGAACGTTTAAGCAAACACTTTGCACAGCAAATTGATCAACGTATTAACGGATTGGTGGAACTACGTGAAAGTTTGAATTCCTGCATTGGCTGTGGATGCTTATCGCTGTCAAGCTGCCGCTTATACAATCCTAAAGATGCCGCTGCATCCTTGGGCGCAGGACCACGCTACCTGCTTGGCGATAGTCCTGTCAGTCGCACACCAGACAAATAATCAAGTGCGACTGACAGGTTTTCGTGGGCCTTGCTTTAATTATGGTGTTGGCAGTCCTACCACTTGACCAGCACGCCGATCATCAGCACCACCATATTGCAGACCAGTAACTGGGTCGACAATAACCGCCTGAACCGAACCAATGTCGCTCGGCTCATCACGTAACGTATGGCCAAGCGCAGTTAGTGCTTCAAGTGCTTCAGCATCAAAATCTTCATAACTGATCGAACCCCCACCAGAACTAATGCGTGGCGCATCGATAGCATCTTGAATGGACATACCGTGATCAACCAAATTCACGGTGATGTTCACAACCGAATTGATAATAGTTGAACCGCCTGGCGAGCCATAAGCCGCAATAAAGTTATCACCATTAAAAACAAGTGTTGGAGCCATGCTACTGCGCGGACGTTTAAACGGTGCCACATCATTCGCCCCAGGTTTGAAATCGTCTGCTGAATCGTCAAACTGCGGCAGAAAGTTAAAGTCAGTCAGCTCGTTGTTAAGCAAAAAACCATAACCCGGTACGGTGATACCTGAACCCCATGTGCCTTCAATAGTGGATGTCCAGGACACAACGTTACCGTTTACATCGATCACGGAGAAATGCGTGGTATCGATTCCAGCTTGGCCTTCAACCGCGTTGGTAATAGTTGCACCATCGTTACCATCGAATGCCGGGTCGAAATCGCGCGGGTCGCCTGGCAAAACGGCATCATCTTCAATGCGCGCATCCGGCGCAATTTGCGCACAACGTGGCGCAAGATAATCTGCATTGGTTAATCCTTCAACTGGCAAGTCAACAAAGTCTGTATCACCCATCCAGACCGACCGGCTTGAAAATGCCAAACGCATGGATTCAATCATGACGTGTAACGTTTGCGCGGACCCGGCTCCATATCCCTCTTCTGCATCGCCCAACGGAAACTGCTCAACACATTCAAGAATTTGCGCCACCGTCATGCCGCCAGACGATGGTGGAGGCATACCGTTCAGGGTATAACCACGATAGTCAGAAACAATAGGATCACGCTCATTGATCCCTGCCTCCAGATAGGCGCTTAAGTCTTCGTTAGTCATTCGTCCCGTCGCCATCTCACCAATGGTGTCGCGGGCACGCTGCTGCGCTGTGACAATGGCATCAGCTATTTCACCGGTATAAAAAACATCGGTACCCTGCTCGGCAATGAGTCTGAAGGTTTTTGCAAGATCGGGTTGCACCAACATGAATCCTTCGCTAAGCGGTTCACCATCAGCCGTTCGAAATTTAGCCGCAGTCTCTGGCCAGAAGCTGGTGCGATCACTCTCCGTGAGTGTTGCTAATCGCTCGTTTATAGCAAAGCCTTCTTCTGCAAGTGTGATAGCAGGCGCCAGCGCATCTGCAAGCGATAGCGTGCCGTAGTTCTCCAATGCATGTGCTGCCCCCAACAAGGTTCCAGGTACACCAACACCCAGTCCACTGGTGGCTATATCGGTGAATGAACCGAGCACGTTTTCACTGGTTTCTTCACCGGTGCAGTCTGGATCACAATCTAAATACTGAGTTGGTGAGGCTGCCGCTGGTGCTTTCTCGCGCGAGTCAATAAAAAAAGTGCGCCCTGTTTCTGGCTGATGTATACCCATGAATCCGCCTCCACCAATGCCTGAGGAAGTTGGTTCAACCACGTTTAGAACAAACTGTACAACCACGGCTGCATCAATGGCATTACCACCATCACGGAGCACCTGAGCACCAGCCTCTGCTGCGATCGGATTTGCCGCAGCAACTACCCCCTCACTAAAACTTAGCGCATCATCACCTGTTGGCACACCGATACTAGCCGAGCCATCTCCCGTTGTAGTAATGCCAGTGCCAGCAGTACCGTCGTCGTCATCATCGTTATTGTTACAAGCAACTAAACCCACACTCAGCACTACAGCAATAAACCCTGGGTGTATGAATAACCGGTTCTTGCTTTTTCTTACCATCATATGTTCTCTCCTTAAATCTGAAATGGTTGACAAGCACTTCAATACTACTAAAGAGATAAAGAGAAGAAATTTATTATTTGAGAATCATCAGGAATCGGTTACTGAGGTATATGCAGGCTATTTATGTCGGCACGACAAACTAACTCGCCCAAAAGTACTAACGTAAATCAACTTGCGCTAGATAACACGAAGGTTATGTTTGGAAGATAGGTCAATACCCGTTGATCTACTCGTCGATCATTGATTAGCCAATGGTAAAACGGGCCTTCAATGCACGGTCCAACCATCGCATAAGCAAACCATCAGCGGTGTTCTGAACACCAATAGAAAATCGTTCCGCCATTTTTTTCTTTTTCTTGTACTTCACTTTGATCACTTCAGATTCTGCGCATTTGCCCATCAGGTAGGCATCGCTGGTTTGAAGCTCATCTGCCAAAGCATTGTCAAGCACATCCTGCCCTGACCAGATTTCGCCCGTGGCGATCTTTTCTATATCAAGCACGGGGCGTCGATCATTTACGTAGGTTTTGAATTGCGCGTGGATTCGTTCGATATCTTCAACGAATTTCTCACGTCCTTCATCCGTGTTTTCGCCGAACATGGTAAGCGTACGTTTGTATTTTCCAGCGGTTAACATTTCAAAATCGATATTGAATTGCTTTAGCAGTCTGTGAAAATTGGGGATTTGCGCAACCACTCCTATCGAGCCCAACACCGCAAAGGGCGCTGCAATTAATTTGTCAGCCACGCAGGCCATCATATATCCACCACTGGCTGCGACTTTGTCAACGCAGATAGTCAAAGGCACTTTCTTGTCTTTGATTCTATCTAGCTGTGATGCTGCCAAACCATATGAGGTAACCATGCCACCGCCACTCTCAAGGCGCAGCACGACTTCGTCATTCTCTCCAGCGGCGGTTAGTATGGCCGATATTTCCCGACGCATATTCTCAACTTGTGACGCTCTGATATCGCCATCAAAGTCGATAACATAGACACGATCTTTCTTCGACTCTGGTACAACGGTTTCACCATCACCACGTTGCTTTTTGGCCTTTTTCGCGGCTGCTTTATTCGCCTTTCGCTCCGCTTTCTCTTCTGCCTTTTTTTCCTTGGCAGCCAACTTCTGCGCTTCATCATCGAGCAATGAAAACGACAGCGCCTCTTTCATATCATCGAGCTGTTCATTGAGCTTGGTAATCTCGATTCGACCTTCGGAACCAGATTTTCGGCCACGACTGCCGAGCATGGCAATCGCAAACACCACAATTAAGATGGCAACGACGAAAGTAATGACTTTGAGTAAAAACAGTCCGTAACTTGCAAAAAATTCGGCCACCTGGCTCTCCTATTTATGACTAAAAAACCAGCATTGATGAATGCGGGTGTTGCGTTGAAAATCCTGGTCTATGGACCAATGTGATCGATCTTCAATCTTATACTGTTTATCTGCAAGATTGGTTTCAGTAACTGAACCCAGTAAAGGATCGAGTTTAAACCGTCGAAAGTTATTTGAGAACACCAGCGTGCCGCTTGGTTCCAACATGGCCATGCAGGCATGTATGCACTCAACATGATCACGCTGTACATTCCAGTCTGCATCGATGCCGGTAGAGTTGGAAAATGTTGGTGGATCGAGCAAAATCAAGTCGAAACGTTTCGTTTTATTGGCATCAAGCCATAAATTGACATCACTGCGGACAACCTCGTTCTGAGCTTCATCGAACCGATTAAGCCGTAAGTTACGGGTTAGCCACTGCGAATACCGATTAGACAGATCAACAGAGACCGTCTTGGCAGCACCCCCGGCCGCAGCAGCAATAGTGGCACTACCCGTGTACGAGAACAAGTTCAGGAAACGTTTGCCACTGGCAGATTGATTTATATAGCGTCGAACCGGACGATGATCCAGAAACAATCCAGTGTCCAGATAATCTGAGAAATTGCACTCCAAAGTATAGCCAAGCTCCTGAACAACACCGGTAACGTTACTTGCTGCTTGTTTCTCATACTGGGCGCGACCCGATTGACGTTCCCGCACTTTCAAGTGTATACAACCTGGATGCACTTGCAGGCTTGCTGGAATCATTTGTATCGCCGCTCGCAGACGAGCCGAAGCCATCGCTGAGTTAACGGAAGGCGGCGCTTGATATTCCTGCACCACCACATGCCGTTGATCACAATCATAAATATCAATAGCCAAAGCAAACTCTGGCAGATCGGCGTCGTAGACTCGCCACGCTGCAATTTGCTCTCGCTTGAGCCAGGACTTTAAATGCCTGATATTTTTTTTCAGCCGGTTTGCAAAGGGCTGTGCATCAACGCTGATATTTTGGGTGCGAGTAGTTTGACTCGACTCATCGTGTGACTCGCTTGCGGCGTCCTTAACACCTGCAAAACTGTGTGCGTTGCTGTCACTCTGATTTAGCGTACCTGAAGTGGTAGCGCTCGGTTTTGTCGACCAAGCGGATGCCGATCCGGCTGCCGATGCACTTGGAATGGTGCCCTCATACAAAGCACAATCAATAGGGCCATTGCGCACGGGTAAAATTGGCTTTAGTGGCAATCTGGTTTGACGCACTGGCGCTGTGTTGGCGGTAAACAATCCAACATGCCAGCCATCATAAGCGGCGCTGAGTGCACTACCCAAATTATGATAAAAGGACGAATCGATATCGAGCCGTTCGCCATAAGGTGGGTTTGTCAATACCAACCCGTTGGCGATGTTCACCTTCAACGTATCAGCTAACACATCGCCGTGGATAAAGCTGACGCTGTCTTCAACACCTGCAATTGCTGCATTGTCGATTGCCAAACCAATTGCCCGTTTGTCTTTATCAGCACCACGAATATCGCATGCTGCTGGTTGCACGGCAGCCTGAGCATCGCTGAGAATTTTGTTCCACACAGCTTCATCATGACCCAGCCAACCGGTGAACCCATAGTAATCACGCCCTAATCCGGGTGCCCTGTTGCACGCCATCATGGCAGCTTCAATCACCAGCGTACCCGAACCACACAGCGGGTCTGCAAATGGCTCACCACGTTGCGCACGCTCAGGCCAGTCGCACGCCAACAAAAGACTGGCAGCCAGATTTTCCTTGACTGGTGCTGGCCCTGCTTGCTCGCGGTAGCCACGCCGGTGCAGACTACTGCCGGACAGATCGA
>CAYTJF010000083.1:0-20718 GCA_964437945.1 uncultured Granulosicoccaceae bacterium | reverse complement strand
GGCAACTGTTGGTGGAAATTTATTTGCACCAAGACCTTATGGCGATTTAACAACAGCCTTTTTAGCACTCAACGCCACTATTCATTGGGCCGACGGCCAACAACAATCCATAGAGCCGTTTTTACAAACACTCAATAACGGCTCTCATAATGGTATTGGCATCGTGGTTTCTGTTTCACTACAACGGCCAGTATCTGGCGCGTTTCGATACCTGAAAGTCAGCCGGGTAAAACCAAAAGGGGTATCGCTAATCACTGTTGCAGCCTTGCTTGGCCGAGAAAATGGCCGTGTCGCTAATGCACGAATTGCGTTTGGTGGTATGGCGCCACAGTCGCGCCGAGCTGTCGCATCCGAGAACGCCTTGCAAGGGTCATCACTCAATGAGACCGATATTGCCAGATGTGTATCGGCCTGTAATGAGGGAATGGAACCTGAGGATGATGCATTGGCCAGTGCCTGGTATCGCTCTGAGATAGCGCCGGTCTATCTGAAAAGATTGTTACTGCAACGGAGCGAACTCTAATGGCAAAAATAATGGCTAAAAAGCCTATCAATTTTGTTCTGAATGGGTCCGACACATCGGTGTTCGTTGAGCAAGGAGGCAACCTGCTCGATGAATTACGAAAGAACATTGGTGACTTATCAGCTAAGTACGGGTGCGCTCAGGGTACCTGTGGTGCTTGTACAGTATTGATCGATGGCGAGCCACACCTGAGTTGTCTGGTTATGGCTGAACGGGTGCAGGGTAAGCACATAGAAACTAATAATGGACTTGCCGAAGGTCCCGATTTACATCCGCTACAGAAAGCGTTTGTAGAAGGATTTGCGGCTCAATGTGGTTACTGTACATCTGGTATGTTGATGGCGGCCAAGGCCTTACTAAGCCAAAACCCTGACCCAACGCGAGATCAGGTAGCGGAGGCAATTTCTGGAAATCTGTGTCGCTGCACTGGATATGAACCCATCATAGACGCCATTCTGGTGGCAGCACAAAGCATGCGCGGGAGGTCGGTCGGATGAGTAAGGTGGAACTACGCAAAGACCTGTTTGCAGATGAACGCAGTGATGATCTGAACGAAATTGGAAAACCCACTATTCGCCAGGACATCATCGGTCACGTCAAAGGCACCACCCGTTACTACGACGATCACCTGTTCGATGGCTTGTTGCATATGCGTTGTGTGCGTTCGCCTCATCACCATGCCCGAATACGAAGCCTGTCGACAGCGGGTGTTGAAAACATGCCGGGTGTTATTCGAGTAGTGCTTCCAAAGGATGTGCCAAACAATTTGAATACGTTACTCAGTTTGCTGGAATTTGGCCGTGACGACGAAGCGCTGTTGTCACCTGAAAAAGTGGCTTACAAAGGTGAGCCAATCTGTGCTGTGGTGGCTGAATCTGAAAAACAGGCCCGTGATGCTGTCGCTGCCATACAGGTTGATTGGGAAGTTTTACCGCATGTTCTCGATGTAGAAGAAGCGCTGGAACCTGGCGCACCTACCGTTAACGCAGTTTACCCGAACAACACATTTGACTATGGTCGTTTCGATCATCAAAAGCTGCGCTTTGGTGACGTTAACAAAGCATTTGCTAGTGCTGATCACATTGTTGAAGCGCAGTACCAGATGTCACCGATAGAACAAGCCCCTATGGAAACCTGCGGTGCAATAGCGGCACCGGAAACCAACGATCGTTTTGTTTGCCACACCTCTACCCAGGCATTGTTTTTCTCATTAGGAACTACAGCGAAACTGCTCGACATGTCATCTTCACGGCTGCACTTTATCGGTGGCACTGTGGGTGGAGGATTCGGAGGCAAGGTTGACAGTATCGTGGAGCCAATGGCTGTTCTCGGCGCACTGTTAACTGGCAGGCCCGTCAAGTTTCAATGGGATCGCGAAGAGGAAATGCAGGTTGGTGCACCACGCGGTGCTGAACGCTGGTACATAAAAGACGGTGTTATGAACGACGGTACAATCGTTGCGCGCGAGTTCACCGGTTTTTTTGACTGTGGCGCCTACACACGTTTATCTTCTTATGCCATTCAAAAAGGCGTTGGCCATCTGCCAGGTCCTTACAGCATCCCCAATGTTGCCGCTAATGTTTTTTGTGTTTATACCAACCGCACACCGGCAACGGCCATGCGCGGCTTCGGCATTACCGGAGTCGACTTTGCCATCGAATCGCATATGGACAAGGTGGCAGAAGCGGTTGGCATGAATCCGATAGATCTACGCATTAGAAACGCGTATCGAGATGGTGATATGAAAGCACACCGGCGCGTGGCAAAAAATACGGCATTAATTGAGTGTTGCCAGGTGGCTGCACAAAAAGCCCGCTGGCCAGTGAGCCCTGAATTTGCCAGTGCATCCAGTTTACAGGGAGGAGGAACTACTGAGCGCGTAGCGATTCCGGAAACGGTGATTGATTCAATTGGCAAGATTGGCGATCGAAGACAGTCTTCACTGGATACAAAACCGGCAAGCCAATCGAATGAAACTGTTCCGGCCGGACAGGCCAGTGAGTTATTGGTAGCGGTTCCTCCGCAGCATCCGCACATGCAGATTGACCCAGAGCGTGTCGGCCACAAAATGAATACGACTCCAGTACATGATGCCTCTGCACAATCAAATGCAATTCAATCAAATGCAAAACCGATTCACTATACCGATGCAACTATAGCCGCGGACGATACAACCACAACGCCATCGACTGTAGCGCATCAGCAATCCTCCGCGGATAACACGGCCTCAACAACACCTGTGGTGCCTGAGTATGCAAGACCATTCAGTTCATCATCAACTCAAACAGTTGCACCTGATTCAAAAAGCTCTACATCGACGCCTGATCAGCCAGAAAAACCTTATCAGCCAGAGAAGCCTTTTAATAAAGGTATGAACAGACCCGGGGCTGCCAGACACTTGACCAATAGACGGCGCAGATAATATGACTATTCATAAAGGCCGAGGTTTTGCGTGCATAAATTATCCCATCGGAATGAATCTTGGTGGTGACCCGTCACAAGCGCTCGTGCATTCAACACCGGACGGCAAGTTTATGGTCGCGCTCAGTTCCATTGATCTGGGACAAGGCATGAAGTCGGTCACTCGACAAATTGCCGCAGAGACACTTGGGGTACCAGTAGAAGATGTCTATGTTGATACCGCTGACAGTGATACCGGACCGCACTGTATGGGATCGTTTGCATCACGTGGTACACATCGTGTTGGCAATGCCGTTATTCGCGCAGCAAGTGAAGCGCGCCAGCAAATGCTGGATGCGGCAGCCGAAGAACTGGAAGTAAACGCAGGCGATCTTGATACAGATGGTCGTGGCAACATCCATGTCAAGGGTGCACCTTCAAAGTCGATCTCGGTTTCAGCAACTGCCATAGCAGCGCAATTCAAACAGGGTAAAACGCTATCAGGACGTGGCATATTTCTGGTGCCAAAATCCGGTGTGGACGATGCTACTGGAGAAATGTCTACCGTTACCACCTTTGCACATGCTGCTTTGGTGGTAGATCTTGAAGTTGATGATGAAACTGGCGTGGTGGAGGTTAATGAAATAAATTCAGCTTATGAAGTTGGTAGAGCACTGAACCCTAAACTGGTTGAGCAGCAACTCATTGGTGGTGCCTGGATGGGGGTATCTCATGCGCTTTATGAAACCACTGAGCCATACTATCCTTCGCGTGAGCATGGACCGGTAGATTTTAATAATTACTTAATGCCTGGACCGGGTGAAACGGTAAACCACAATATTGCGATTCTTGAAAGACCGGCCGAAGATGCACCATTTGGCGGCAAAGGTCCTGGAGAAATGTGTGCCAACCCGGTTTTGCCAGCGATAGCGAACGCTATATACAACGCCGTTGGTGTGCGATGTGATTCTCTGCCAATTACGCCTGAAAAAGTACTCAAAGGTCTTTACGCAAATGGCGGTGCACAACCAAAAGGGTCGCCAAGCTAGTGCCGGTCAAGCCCGTCATATCTGGTATTGGCAGTCCACTCGATCTGCAATCGGCGCTCAATGATGCGCAATACATCGCTGGAATTGAATTAGCTACTACCGGTTACCTTGCTTTGGCGCTGGCCAAACCATTACTACTCGAAGGTGCACCAGGTGTTGGAAAAACGGAAGCTGCAAAAGCGATAGCCTCCGTATTGGGCAGGCAAGTGATTCGTTTACAGTGTTACGAAGGAATCGACGCCGCTTCGGCAATCTATGAATGGAACTATCCGCGTCAGATGCTTGCTATCAGACAAGCACAAAATAATTACGTTAATTTATATTCCGATGAATTTCTGTTGCAACGTCCTTTGCTGGAGGTATTAAAAAATCCTTCGAACTCATTATTGCTTATTGATGAAATAGATCGGTCAGATCATGAGTTTGAGGCATTTTTACTTGAGTTTCTTTCTGACTTTACTATTTCTATTCCTGAAAAAGGCACACTGCGCGCAACGCAAGCACCTATTGTGGTGTTGACATCGAATCGCACCAGAGATTTGCATGAGGCTTTACGCAGGCGCTGCGTGTATCACTGGATAGATTATCCAGATGCCGCTCTGGAAGCGCGCATTGTATTAACACGCGCAAGTACCGTATCCGAACAAACAGCCAGGGCCATCGTCGACACTGTTGGCAAACTCCGACAAGAACCCTTAGCCAAGCCACCAGGCGTTGCCGAAAGCGTTGAATGGGCCGAAGCGGCATCACTACTTAATAGTCAGGGAATTGCATGGACAGACGCGTTTCATCGCTCGATTGGAGTGGCATTGAAAGATCAAGATGATCTGGCCTATGTGTCTGACCGGCTCGAACCAATGATTGCAGGTGCAGTGCAATGATCCTGGGAGCACTACAACCATTGTTGTCCTTGTCGTATGAACTACGACAACACGGTTTTGCAATCGCGCCTGACCAGACCATGGGGTTTATAGAAGCGGTAGGTGTGCTTGGTCCACGAAGTGCCAGTGATATTCGACACGCTGCCATTGCGTTGTTTGCCATCGAGCCAGAGAGGCTGTTTGAGTTTGATGCCATTTTCAGACAGATTTTTTTCGGCATTACTGTAGCTGCTGACGCGAAAGGGTCCGATGACGACGTCGACGCATTTGAACCCACTGGTGGTGATCACAGTGTCGATGTACAACAGAGCGAATCAGATGCAGGTGGTCAAGCAATCGATGCTGAGCGCTTGCAATCGCGAGAGTTTGCTACCGAATCACCCGAACCAGTACTAATCGAATTTGAGCGTAAGGCAAAGAGGCATCTGCCGCACAGAAAATCGTATCGATGGAAAGCCAACAGACGTGGAGAGAAACTGGACTTTCGTCGGTCCTTGCAAAACGCTGCTAAGCATGATGGTGAGCTAATCGACTTGACGTTCTCGCGTCGCAAGAGACGACCGCGAAAAATTTTGATATTACTTGACGTTTCCGGTTCGATGAAAGAGCGCAGCGCATCGTCTCTGCGTTTTGCGCACTCCGTTTTGCGTGTAGCGCAAAATGCAGAAGCTTTTACACTGGGTACTCGACTCACACGGGTGACTACAGCACTGTCTCCTGACGATGTCGACCTTGCTTTATATCGGGTAAGCCAGCTGGTAGCCGATTTTGATGGAGGCACGCGCATAGGCGCGGCAATACAAACTTATCTGTCTATTCCAAGGTATACAGGATTCGCACGCGGAGCCGCGGTGGTGGTTATGTCCGATGGTCTCGAGCGTGGTGAGCCCGATGAACTTGTAGCTGCAACACAAAAATTATCACGACTAGCATGGCACTTAAGTTGGCTGACACCACTGGCAGAGGATTCGCAATATAAGCCAGAAACGCAGGCCTTAAAACAATTATTGCCCTTTATCGATCAACTTGACAGCAGCCATTCGATTGATGCGATGTGCAAGCACGTATTGCAACTGGCGAGAGCAGCATGAATAACTCACGCTATTTTGTTCAAAAAATAATTTGATTAACGAGAATTTAAGGAGTAAATATGGCCCTTCAAATACATATTCTGGACTACGGTGATATTGAACTTGAAACCAGTTTTCTGGTACTTGGTCATGAATGTGGTCGTATCCGACGCGTGCCTGTATACGGATTTCTAATAACCGGTGGAAAATATCCAATACTGGTAGATACCGGCTATCGAGACAACGCCATTATGGAGAGCCTGGGTATGCGAGGCCTTCAGTCACATGACACGATGATCGAGAATCAACTGGCCAATCATGGTTTAAAGCTGGGTGATATTCGTTATATTCTGCATACGCACCTGCATATTGATCATGCTGGTAAAGATGATCTGTTTCCGATGAATACCACTGTGGTACTTAATCGTCGCGAAATGGAGTTCTCCGTATCGGGTATCATGTACCCGCAATACCCAAAGCCTGATATCAAACACCTGGTTGACCGCATCTACGAACCTGAGGCCATACGATTTCTTGATCTTGAAATCACCATGGCAGAAGAAATCATTCCTGGTGTGTGGTGTGAGGCCGCTGGTGCACACACAGAGGGCTCAATGAACGTCATGGTTGAAACCTCAGAAGGTATTGCCTGTATTTGTGGCGATGTAATCTACGACTTTAACGATCAGATCGTTAATCACGTCAACACCAATAACCATATGGAACCTCGAGTAACGGGTAATCACGCAGGTTCTAAACGAGAAGAAAAAGGCGCTATTAAAAAACTACTTAATAACTACACCTTTCTACTTCCCATACATGACCGGCCCGCAAGAATTGAAAATCAACATGTAGTTGGCCGATTGGGGATGACGGTTCCGGGCCCTATGACAGAAACGCTTCCAGACAGGCAATGGTTTCCAGTTTAATCAGTGCCAACCAAGCAGGTAGCCGCAAATGAATGAATTTGATCTGTCTCCTGTCGCAAAGCTGCACCGCTTCGCGGCCAGGCCAGTGCACCTGGTGAAGGTTATTTGCCAGATGCTATTGGGGCTTGGTTTGGCTATCTCATTAATAGCAAAGGTGTATATGTTTGTTCTAACAGACCATCAGTGCGTGGCTGATGCCCATACACTGGGCAACAGCATTCTTTGTACTAATACACTCGCCATTATGGCTTATGCGTTGGCGTTAAGTGCTGGTTTTGAATTGGCCTACCGAATGTTTAGTGACGGTATCCAAGGCGCTATAGACCCGCTTATTGTGGGCGTCAGTGCTGCCTTTCTTCTCATTGTTTCATCGCTCTCACTTGAAAACGTCGACTGGCAAATAGCCATGTTGTTAACTTCATTGACACTGACCATAGGGGCCTTGCTGTACTGCAGGGAGCGATTTGCATTACATGCACTTGACGGTGTTGAAACTGAATACACTGTTAAACAGAATGCTGGTAGTGGAGCACAGCAGCATGATGATTCCATAGATTTTCAACAATCTGACCATTAATCATGATTACTGGTAAGCATTTAATTGCTGGACAGTGGCATAAAGGCGAGCAGACATTTCGCTCCGCACCTCATCGAGGTATTGGTCGTGAGTATGCACTGGGTCAATCGTCAGATATAAACACCGCCGCAGAGCGTGCAGCAGAAGCTTTCAAAACTTACTCCAAAAGCGATGCTACCGAACGATCTGACTTACTAAACCGCATTGCATCAGAACTTGAAAATAATCGATCACTAATAATTGAAACCTGTTGTGATGAAACAGGACTGATCGAGGAGCGCGTAACCGGGGAATTTAACCGCACTGTTAATCAATTGCGTTACTTTGGCAAGACAATACAGCAACCAGAATACCTGGATCTTAGGCACGATGCAGCACAGCCAGACCGCACCCCATTAGCAAAACCCGAATTACGGATGATTCAACGACCCATCGGCCCGGTAGGTGTTTTTGGCGCCTCTAACTTTCCATTGGCTTTTTCCACCGCTGGAGGCGATACCGTTGCAGCGCTCGCTGCAGGGTGTCCAGTTGTGGTTAAAGGTCATTCTGCACACCCAGGCACAGCGGATTGTGTAGCTCAGTGTATCGACACAGCTGTAAAGCAGACCAGGGTGCACGCTGGTGTTTTTTCGCAAGTTCAAAGTAACTCGCGCGATGCAGGGCAAGCATTAGTGCAACACCCCAGTATCAAAGCGATCGGGTTTACCGGTTCAACTTCAGGTGGTCGCCATTTATTCAACCTTTGTGCAGCAAGACCCGAACCGATTCCTTTTTATGGTGAGCTGGGATCGATTAACCCAGTCTTCGTTTTACCTGGAGCACTACAGAATCAGTCAGAAAGTTTAGCGAAGCAGTGGATAGCGTCGCTTACCGTTGGTGCAGGGCAACTGTGTACCAATCCCGGTCTGTTAGTGATGGTTTCCTCAAACACCACAGATAATTTTATAGCTACCGTCAAAGATGAATTAAACCATTTTTCTGAGCAAGTCATGCTCAGCGACAGTATCGCAGAGTCTTACCGAACGGGACACGACCGAATTCGAGACTGTGTCGATACTATCGTTGTTAAACAGTCACAGTGCCAGCGTAGAAGAGTTTCTCCGGCTATCTACAGAATAAGTGCAGTGGCTTGGTTGCAAAACGAGTTTCTGGCAGAAGAGGTTTTCGGTCCTTTAGGGCTAATAGTAGTTGCAGATTCAATTAACGAATTGTTGTCGATAGCTGATTCGCTTAGCGGACAACTAACCTGTACGATACAAATGGACACATCTGACAATACAATAGCTAAACAACTCGTTGATATCGTAGAACACAAAGCAGGGCGTATCATTGCCAATGGTTTTCCAACTGGCGTTGAGGTATCGGATGCGATGGTGCATGGCGGGCCGTATCCGGCATCCACTAATTTTGGCGCAACCTCCGTTGGCAGTCTTTCCATTCGACGCTTTTTGCGACCAGTCTGCTTTCAAAATATTCCTGATGATGTTTACCCACATATGTGAACCGTATATAAGTAATTAACCCATCTGATGTCTGGACGGAGAATTATTTACGCGGTCTCTTAGATGTAGAACTGCCAGGTCAAACTCGCCCGACTGCGCAATTGACAGATCTAAAATCATTTGATAAAAACGAATCAATTTTACAATCGTGCCCAGACAGGAAATCGACTTGAAATCCTTCCTCCGCACCACCGTATTAGCAACTTTCTTCTCTGCGCTCTTTTCTGCACCGCTATACGCACAGCAGGCACCGACAATTACGGACGAGGTCGAGCGTCATCTCGCAACGCCCCTAACTGAACGCAAGCAACTGATCATTCCCAAAGATGTCCGTGTGCCCATCCCGGAGAAGATACTCAGGGACATGCGCTTCGACTTCGAAAAACGTATGGCACTGACGGGCCACGGCGTTCTATATGACAGCCAGGGCCGCGAAGTAACGTTGAAACCTGAAGAAGCCTTTACATTGCAGGAAGAAATGCTCAAGGCGGTTCGTTCGGAGAAAACAACGTTGGATGACGGTCGCGAGGAAGAGCGCGAGGCGCTGAGAGAGGTCATAGAGAAACTGGAAGAAACGTTGAGAGGCGCCAACCTCGATCGCACAAATCGATTCTCGGTGATGAACGCATTGACTCGCGCTGAAGCTTACAAACTCGACCCTGAACGAAGAGATACCTATCTATGGCGTTCAAATTATTTGTCAAACGCATTGCTGAGACTTGAAGCCATACTGATCACAGACCTGATTGACTTAGACGAGCTTATCAGCAACTGGTGGACAAAATGGTTGTTACGCACTGACTACATGAACGACTGTGACGCCGCTGGGGTACCGGTGCCACCGAATCTTGATGTGAACGATCTCGACTCCCCATGGAAATTACAGGGTCAACTAACGACCAAGCTGATCTTTACAAGCATCGACGCCAACGTTTGGACCTGGCATGAACCTGGTGATCGTGGAGCTTGCGTTGCGCTACCGCGCGGTACCGGTGGCGCCGGCAGTCTCGCCGGAATCATTTGCCAGGGCGCAGGCACGGGGAACGCATGTTTCTGGGATAATCTACCGAAGGGCGGAGGCACCCGTATCCCCTGGGCAACCGAAGAACTTGTTATCAAGGACCTTCAGGACGGGACAGAGCTGGCCGAGAACTGTACGGGCTGCCACAAGGGCAACAATGTCTTTCTTGTCTCACCGGACGATCCGATCTGGTGCCGTCTGCTGCGCGGGCAGACCAGTACGGAGTGCGCGGCCATCGACGGAACAGATATCTCGAACTTCACCCTTGCCGTCGAAGCAAACGTGCGTGCGGTGAACGTTCCGAACACAAGCATCTGGCACGCACGCTATTCGCCCATGTCTGGAACGCCCTCGCGTCCGGGTTGGGAGAATAACGAAACACTCGGATGCGGTGGAGCGTGCCATCTTGGTGGAACAGCTGTAGCGCCGCCGCCAATGCCCCCGGCATGCGGCGTCGATTGTTATTGAACGATTTTTTAATGTGTCGAACCCAAACAACGAAACAGGGTGATTTCGTACGGGCTACGTGAATGTGTTCGACATCGCATCCGCCAGTCCTACTTTCAATTCACTTTTAGCGTTTGTTTAACGCTAAAGTCTGTTTAGGGTGTTTTTCAACGAAACTTTATTGAATCCAAGCCGGCAATACAATACTTTTGTACTGAGAAATTGGAACTGCATGCATGCAAGACTGGTGTACCAGAACTGATGCGTTGCGATTTGTGTTGGGTTGCGATTAAAGAGTAATCCATTACCGAGAGATTTCGTTTAATAAGGAATTTACCGTATTACGAATCTCAAACAATTGATCAACAACCGGGTCATAGCGATTATCGACAACCTGATTTGCCTGACTGTTTGCACTACCCAAACCGTCAATTCGCATTTCGAGCTGAGCCAACGAACTTTCCAGGCGTTTAATTTTTAAATCAGTTTCTATATCTTTACGGATAGCGATTTCCATTCTTGAACTATCAGCTGTGTCCACCAATTTTTGATTAAGAACAAACTGTCGAACCGTACGTTCCAAGGCGGTGATGCGCCAATCATGACCTGTGTGGTCATTGGTATTGCCGGAAACAATCGAAGAATCTGTTTGAGAGTTATTTCCAGAACTATCCCCATTTTGTTTAGATTGGCTTGCTTGCAGGTTAGTTATCGTTTCCTCCAATTTCGCAAGTCTTGTATCCAGATTGCTGGCATCAGCCTCGTTTATCGTTGCTTGTTCCGAGTTTCCCGTATTAGTATATTGACGCTGTTTTTGATGTAGTTTCAGTACCGCTTTCTCCAGATTGATCATTCTAGCGTCTGAGTTTTTTGCCAACTGGCTAATACTCGATTGAATTACTCCAGATGGCTCCTGTATTGATCGTTGTTTAAGATGTAATTTCGTTGTTGCCTTGTTCAAGGTTTGAATTTGGTTACCCAGTGAACTCAGCGTGCCCTGAGAACTATTTGAAATCGAACTCATCTGCGTTTGTAATTCGGCCTTACTAACTTCGAAGTCAGCAAGCAGTTTTTCTATATCAGCAGAATTTTTCTCAGCACGTTTATCGGTTTCCGAACCAGCCATAATGCCTGGAACCAAGGCAAGACCAATCACCGTAACCAGTCCTGCAGCTGTGACTGCAATGGGTGTTTTGTGTTTTTTGATTGACAGTTTCATATCTTAAAGTCTTTTTTGAATGCTATAAGTATTACGACTACCGTGATGATATGCCTTATAAAGATCATAAAATCACACTTAGAGTCACGTGACCACAAATATTCTGTGCGATATTTATTCAGCATTTCACGCATGGTGGTTTCTGTCCAGTGATTATGTTGGGTAAATGTATACAACTTTTTTAAAATAGCGTAAAAGTTGTAGTAAGTGAACACAATAAAAAGTGTGGGAGACTTATACCGGGTATGTGGATCATCAGAGATTCCATTTTTATTGGCATATTGCAAGCATCGCCTCTCATCCTCGCTGCGATGGGCTTTACCCTAATTTATTATCTGAATGGCTTTATAAATTTCGCATATGGTGAAACCATTACGTATGGTGCTTATTTGGCATCTATGTTTAACGTTGCGTTTGGCGTTGGATTTTACACGTCGATTCTGCCTGCCGCATTGCTTGCCGGTGTGCTTAGCGTTGCAACGTATCTGCTGCTGTTTCGCCCCGCCCAGAAAAGAGGAGTTCATGCTACTGAGTTGATAATCCTGTCTATAGGTTTATCCTTCATGTTGCGTTATGGTCTGGTACTGGTAGTAGGTGCCGAGAATATCTATGTCGATGAACCTCCCATTGCGTATTTTAATTTTCTAGGTATTGGTGCGACCAACCTACAACTAATTGCACTAATACTAGTGTTGGTTTTTGCCTTTAACTTGTACTGGATTATTTATCGCACCGGGTTTGGTGAAGTTATTCGAGGTTTGGCAAACAATGAAGAGCTGGCTAAGGTCAGTGGTATCAATCCCCATAAAGTGTCTGTAGTGGTCTGGTTTATTGCAGGGGCCGCAGGTGGATTGTCTGGCGTGTTTTCCGGTGTATTTGCGTTAGCAAACCCATTGATGGGATGGAATGTTATTCTCATTACCGTAATGATTAGTATTGTTGCAGGTGTTGGCAGCGTAAAAGGCGTTGTATTCGTTAGCATCGCCGCTGGTATCCTGACTGCCGCAACGACGCTCGTATCCAAACCACTTTACTCTGAGATCATTCTGCTGTCTGCATTTATCGGTGTTCTGTGGTACCGCGGCGGTCGGTTGAACTGATGTCATATCTTATCTTTTCAGCATCTTTGCTACTCATATATGTTGGACTTGCGCAGCTGTTACACATACAGTTTGGCATGTTAGGCGTTCCAAACTTCGGAGTTGTAGGGTTTTGGGGCGCTGGAATGTACAGTGTGGGCGTATTAAACGTACAGTATGAAATACCGTTTGTTATTTCAATGGTATTAAGCTGTCTACTTCTAGCTGCGATTAGTTACTTATTGGGAAAATTAATTCTCAGGCTTAAAGGTCAAGCTATGCTATGCGCTACATTGGCATTTAGTGCAATTGTAGCGTTAATTGTTACTACCGAAAAGTGGCTTACCGAGGGTGTGGTAGGTCTGGGAACCATTAAATATCCGTTTTCATTTGGTGCGGCCACCGAGTTTGTATACTTCTTTTTACTGCTGGGCATAGTCGCACTGTTACAAGTATTGATTAATAAGCTACATGGCTCTCGCTTGGGCCGTTTGATGATCGCTATTCGTGACAATGAAGAATTGGCTGCCAGCCTGGGTAAAGAAACGTTTAAAACCAAGCTCCAGGTTTTTACGATTACTTGTGCACTTATGGGGTTTCTGGGCGGGCTATCTGCACCGCTAAATCAGTTTCTTACGCCAAACATGCTGGTGCCTGGAGTTACCTTTGCGGTCTGGATTGCATTAATACTTGGTGGCAAGGAACATGCGCTTGGAGCAATGTTAGGTATTTTTATTACATTTGGTTTGTTCGATATTCTAATTGAAATGTATCTGCCGGTATCGCCTGAATACGCTGTGATGGTTCCAAATTTCAAACTGTTTTTATACGGTGCTGTACTAATTGTTGTTTTAATTTATCGACCGCGAGGAATGATGGCTGATGGTTCCTCTTTCACTCAACTAAAGTCCATCAAACTGAAAACCACAAAACTGATGTCACGGCGGTCATCGTGAAACTAAACGTAGAACAATTATGTAAAGCATATCACCAGCGAGCCGTTCTCAATCTACCGAAAGCCATATTTGGACAGTATTCAATTGAAGGCATGATTGGACCCAACGGAGCTGGGAAGTCAACGTTAATGGGGTTGCTTACACGTAGAATACCCGCCACTGACGGCAACATACGTTTTGAACTTGACGATTCAGAACATGATTTGATGTCTTTGCGCTCGCACCAGGTAGCTCAACTCGGTTTACTCAAAACCAATCAGCGTATACAAGGGTTTGACGGTTTAAGTATACGTGACTCACTACGGTTAGCGGCAACTCCGATTAGTGACGAAACCCTGACAGGATTATTTAAAAAGGAACAGCGATCGGAGCAAATTGAAGTACAAATTGATGCCTACCTCGATATGTTTTCTTTTGAGGAACCCGATGGTTTCGCAAGATCAGCCGGCGAGAAGAAACTACTGGATATTCTTAGATGCCTGATTACAAAACCAAGATTGTTATTAATGGACGAGCCGACTGCAGGCTTACCCGAGGATGTAACACAACTGGTTATGAATGAGATATCAGAGCAGGTAAAAGGCGGTGGTATTCGCGTAATAATTGTTGAACACGACTTGGAATTAATTTGGTCTTTCTGCGAATACGTTCATTTTCTATCTGATGGCGAAATGTTATTCCAAGGTACACCGAAAGATGTGAAAGCGAATCGCGTTGTAGCTGAAAAATACTTAGGTCTATAACCGTGCTTAAAGTTAACAACATATCTAGCGGTTACGGCGATGTCGGCGTGCTGGAAGACATCTCTTTTACGGTTGAAAATGAAATATTCTCAGTACTGGGTGCCAATGGCGCAGGCAAAACAACCTTACTAAAAACACTGGCCAAACTGCTGCCGGTAACTTCCGGTTCTATTCAACTGCATAATGACGAAATTACAAACACCCCCTCCTATCATTTACCCGCTAAAGGTATCGCCTATGTTCCTCAGGAAAACAATGTTTTTCCGGAAATGTCTGTAGCGGAGAATCTGTCACTGGGAGGGTTACTGGATCCTCTTTCGCGCGATGAAAAACAAGAGGAGGTATATGCTTTGTTCCCAAGACTAGCAGAACGTCAGAGCCAACTGGCTGGTAGTCTTAGCGGCGGGGAAGGGCAGATGTTAGCAGTGGGTCGGGCGTTGATGCAGAATCCAAAACTAATCTTACTCGATGAACCTTCTGCTGGTCTGTCACCTCAGTTAGTTGACACCTTGTTTGAAAAAATAGTGCAAATCCGAAAATCCAGAAAAGTTACTATTGTGCTAGCCGAGCAAAACGCAGCGAAAGCACTGGAAATAGCCGATCGGATTCTGGTGCTGAGTCTCGGTAAAGTTTTTTTTCTAAAATCTGCAAAAGACCTAAATACAAAAAGTTTAAAGGAGGCCTATCACATATAGAAACAACAGTCTTGAAATTTCAAGCAGCCTTAACCACTAACTAAACCCAATCGTGCAAAGAGAGGAACGCAATGAAAAATATAGTAGAGAAAACAGGTGTTGTGATGATCATGACAATGTCAGCGATCTTTTCAACGTCTTTGATGGCGGAAGAAGATATCCGCGTTGGTCACCTTACTTACCATACTGGCGAGTACGGCGGATTTGGCGAGTTCTTTGATGCAGTAACCGATTTCAGTCTGGAGGTAATCAATGACGACCCGCCATTGGGCAGAAAGATGGTTCCCATTCATCAGGATATAGGCACCATAGGCGAGGCCAGAGCGGCTCGAAAGCTAATTGATAGTGAAAATGTTGAGGTGTTGTTAAACGCGGCGCATAGCTATATGTCATATCGCGATTATGTACTCGAAAAAGTGGCCGGAGATAGTTTACCGTTAATGCCATCGGTGCATGGTGGTGCTATTGAAGCCGAATACGGTGGCAATACAAAAGAACCCTTGTTTCGTGGATCACCAATGGATTCTGCACAAGGTGCTGCTGCATTGTTGCATGCAAAAAATGCTGGCAAGAGTTCGGTTGTGTTGGTTGCTACAGAGGCTGCAGGTTCACAATTGCAAAAAAACGCAGCAGTCAAAGCCGCTGAAAAGTTAGGACTGGAAATTCTTGGGACAGTAGATATTCAACCTAATCAGGCAGATTATCGTGGCGTAGTATCCAAAGTTGGAGCAATGGAACCAGATGCGGTAATTGTGTTTTCCGCACCGGCAGACGGCGGAGCATTTGTAAAAAATGCGGCCGAATCCGGTAATTCGTGGTTTATCATCGGCACCAGTGAGTGGCAGGAGCCTGGTTTTATTTCAAGTGCCACAATGAATGCAGTCGAGAAACATGAAGAAGTCGTGCTTGCAGCATTTTCCAATGCTGAAGGTCCCGCATGGGACGCTTATAAACCATTAGCGGAAGGTTCACAGTATGCTGAAGCCATCGGGGATGTATCCAACTCCTATGCTATTCAATATTTTGATCTGTTGGTTGCAACAGCGTTAGCCATTGAAAAAACAGGGACCGTGGAAGCTGGTAGCTGGACAGACGCCATGTTCGAAGTGACTTCGGGTGAGGGCGAGGTAGTGCACACTTATGCAGATGGTATAGCTGCTTTACGCGCGGGTAAAGAGATTAACTATGATGGTGTGACAGGCACTATGGACTATACCGATACCGGTGTGGTTGCTGGCATATTTGGCATATTCAAGTGGACGTCAGAAGAAAATCTTGAACGCGTAGCGCTTGCCGATGGTAAAGCTGTTTTGGAACTCGATCAATAGTAGCAAGCCGCATAAATGAAAAACGATTGCCACGAATCTTTTTGTTTACGATTCGTGGCAGTTCACGTCGGTTTATACTATCGAAAATACGTAGAAGATTTAATACACAAGTTTGTTACTCCCATTACGCATAATGAATAACTCGTCAACAAAAACTGGTACCAAGAATGAGCAACACAGCTACTGATCAACGCTTTCACGAATTGATCGCCGAATATGAACCTGTACGACAATTGGGTACCGGCTATATTTTTACTGAAGGACCGCTATGGCACCCAATTGAAAAACATCTGCTGTTCTCAGACATGCCTGGCGATGTACGCCGAAAATGGCAAACTGGACTCATAACCGAAGTTCAACGCCCATCAAACAAGGCCAATGGATTAACTTACGATTCAAAACTCAATTTGCTTGTATGCGAACATTCAACCTCTTCAGTGGTTCGCATTCATACCAACGGCTCGCGTGAAACACTGTGTTCTCATTTTGAAGGCAAAGAGTTGAATTCACCCAACGATATTGTCGTGGGCAAAGATGGCAGCATTTACTTCACCGACCCAACATACGGCCGCAAACCACACTTTGGTATAGAGCGTCCACTGCAACTGGGCTTTCAGGCTGTTTATCGACTGCCGCCCGGTCATCGTCCTGGCGATGAACCACAGCTTGTCACCGACCGTTATCTGTTCAATCAGCCAAATGGTTTGTGCTATAGCCCTTGTGAGCGCTGGATGTGGGTCAACGATACCGATCAAGCTAATATACGAATGTTCGATATTGCTGATGATGGTCGGTTAACTAATGAACGATTGTTTGCTTCCGGTATTAAAGAGAGCCTACGAGAGGGTGTGCCAGATGGCATGAAAGCTGACCGCAATGGCAATGTTTATGTAACCGCTCCAGGAGGGCTATGGGTATACAGTTTCCAGGGCGATAAATTGGGTGAAATATCCATACCTGAAATGTCAGCCAATTTACACTGGGGTGGAGATGATTGGGAAACGCTGTATATCTGTGCTACAACATCTGTGTATTCGCTAAAAACAAAGACGCAGGGTCGCATAGAGCCCTTTATGTATAGCGAGGTGAACAAGCAAAATCAAAACACTTATGGTGTTACAAACAATGCAGGTACTGACAGACCTGATGATGCACCAGCACAACAATCCGCAAACTCGAACAACCTTGTGCCACAGCGTACTGCGCTCATTTTGCAAGATCTGCAAAACGACGTCATGATCGACGGCGGTGCTTTTGCTGAAACCGGTTCACCACAACACGCTCGCGAACAAAATGTGGTTGCCAATGCTAAAGCATTGGCTGATGCTTGCAGAGCAAAAAATATTATGGTTATCCATGTGTGGATGGTTCTGGAACCCGGCCACCCATACCTGACCCAAAATGCCCCTTTATTTCAGGGTTTAAAAGATGAAAATGCATTGGTGCGTGGAACCTGGGGTGTGCAACCTGCACAAGGGTTAGAAGCTCAGTCATCTGATGTTGTTGTAGAGAAAATGTCGATGAGCGCGTGGGAAACGTCGCGCCTTGAAAGCTACTTGAGGCACGCAGGTGTCGATACAATCATCAATTGTGGAGCATGGACTAACATGAGCGTTGAACATACTGCGCGCACTGGTGCTGACAAAGGTTTTCGGATTGTGGTACCGGAGGATGCTTGCTCAACAATGAATGCGGACTGGCACCGAGCATCTATTGAATTTGCTATGACAAACGTTGCAGAGGTAACCAACACTGAGGCCGTTATTGCTCGCCTTCGTTAACGGTTACGCAACTTGCGTAATGTGAAGCTAACCAAACTACAGTGTACAAATAAGCTAGCAGGCTTCTTCCAAAAATGACAGAGCTTACGCACGTGTACAAAGGCCGTGCGTACCTCATCAAGCATCATTCTCTTACTAATTACAGTTGTCTATCGAATCCGCGCTGTCAGCGATACAGTTATCATTACCGTTACCATCGTTCAGCAAATCAGCACCGTCACCGCCGTTGATCTGGTCTGCGCTGTTCCCGCCATCAATAAGATCGTCACCAGGACCGCCGAACAGGATGTCGTAGCCATCGCGACCAAACACTTCGTCTTGGGCCACCACCGCCGTAAATAAGATCGTCGCCAAGGTCACCGAACAGTTGATCGGCACCGCCATCGCCATTGATTAGATCGTCACCAGTACCGCCGTATATCCGATCCGCGCTTGAACGACCATGCAGCACGTCCGCACCGCTGATACCGAACACTCTGTCATTGCCCGCACCAGCATCAACCCAGTCATCGCCACTACCCGCGTTGATCGCCCACCCAGACCACAGATTGTGTCGTTTCCACCGAGCGCTCGTATGGTGTCCGCGCGTTCAGTGGCGAGAATCACATCGTCGCCACTGGTCGGGACTTGACCGAGTGCCAGATTAACGGTGACCGTCAGACCGTTGCAGGTAAGCATTGGTGCAGGCGTTGATGCTCTGCCAAACACAACGAAACTTGCGCCGGCAGAGCCGAACGTTTGCTCATCACGAGCACCGATGATGATATCGTTCACCCCGTCATCGTTGATGTCGCCGGCTCCGCTCACATCGAGGCCTGCAGAGTATCTGCCCTGGTTTAGGCCGTTGAGTACGAAGCCGTTGGTTCCGTCAAGATCGGATAGCTCAATAACGCCGACACTGCTGCCGCTAAACACCACATAGCTTGCGCGATGGCCGGGGATAAAGTTGTCGCTCCAACCAACGCCCGAGGCACCGATGATCAGTTCATCCACCCCATCGTTGTTGATGTCGCCGGCTGCATTCACCGACATGCCTTATTTTTCAGTGATGAGTCAGTAAATAGTGTACCAGTACGCATCCACATCACAGTAATCGTAGCTTACTTTCTATCGCCGCAGACAATCTAAATGTGTTTGTTGATAGATGCCCCACCGACACGTGATAATGTTAGGAATGTTGTGAAATCCACGCAGTGAAGGTAGCTCAAAGTGAAAGCAAATGACAACCACATCTGCGTGACCTATCGCTTGGAAACAGCCGGTGATATTGCAACACTTGCTGATAAAATTGCCTCTGATCAGTCAACGGGTACGTTCACCGATCTTCCTGGAGAAACGAAAGCTGTTCGTGCTCGTTGTGCAGCCCGAGTAAAAAGTATCCGCTCGTTAGAATCACTCGATTTTCCGTCCATCCCCGATCCCAGTGGCACCGGCCCTTACCATCGAGCAGATGTGGATATCGACTTTCCCATCGAAGCCTTTGGTACCGATATAGCAGCGCTGATGACTATCACCATTGCTGGAGTTTATTCGGTACGAGGGTTAACCGGAGTTAGAGTACTGAACATCAATTTACCAGAAAGTTGGTCCACCCATCCGGGTCCGCAATTTGGCATTGAGGGTTCTCGTCGTTTGATGGGTGTAGAAGAAGGGCCAATCATTGCATCGATCATCAAACCTTCTCTAGGGCTACTACCTGAAGAAACAGCGCTGGTTGTAAAAGAGCTTTGCGAGGCGGGTGTTGATTTTATCAAGGACGACGAGAAATTAATGAGTCCTGATTATTCCGCTTTAGAAGAGCGGGTTAGTGCAATAATGCCTGTCATAGAAGAGCACGAACAAAATACCGGAAAACGAGTGCTGTATGCGTTCGGTATTTCATCCGCCGATCCTGAACTTATGATGCAGAACCACGATCTTGTGGCAAAAGCTGGGGGCAAGGCCGCGGTTGTGAATATAAATTCCATAGGTCATGGAGGTATGTCGTTCCTGCGCAAACGTTCCGAGCTCTGTTTGCACGCCCATCGCAATGGTTGGGATATTCTGACTCGTCACCCAGGGCTTGGAATGGAATTTCGCGTCTATCAAAAAATCTGGCGCTTACTGGGGGTCGATCAGTTTCAAATAAACGGCATTCGCTCAAAATATTGGGAACCGGATGATAGTTTCGTGCGATCATTCCAGGACCTGACAACTCCTATCTTTTCAGACTCAGATCGTTGCCTTCCAGTGGTCTGCTCCGGTCAATGGGGTGGTCAGGCGGTGGAGACATATAAAAGAACCGGCCGCACACTGGATTTAATGTATTTAGCCGGTGGAGGAGTGCATGGCCATCCAATGGGCTGCGCGGCTGGGGTGCGCGCTATAAGGCAAGCTTGGGATGCGGCGGCACAACAAGTTGAACTTAAAGACTACGCTCGAGATCACCCTGAACTGGCGGCATCACTCGATAAATGGGGATAGCTAGACATCATGTAGTGACCTGTCCAACTTCAACACCGTGGGTTATTGTTGAAGT
>CAYTJF010000082.1:0-20813 GCA_964437945.1 uncultured Granulosicoccaceae bacterium | reverse complement strand
TAGTGGATGGACCACTAATAGTAGTTCAATTACTTAACTTGGAATATGGAGAAAACAATGAAAGTCTACAAATCGTTTATTGCAGTGTTGGTATTGGTATTAACCGCCGTAACGAGTTTTAGTTCATTAGCGCAGGCAGCCGATGATTATCCGAACAAACCGATCACTATCGTCGTGTCATTTGCCGCAGGTGGTAACGCAGATATTAACGCTCGACTTAACGCCGACGCATTGAGTGCTGAACTGGGAGTACCTATCAAAGTTGTCAACAAACCTGGCGGTGCACATATCCCAGCAGTAATGAGTGTGCTGGACGCACCAGCTGATGGTTACACTATGTACCAGTGGTTACCGCCTTCGTTCATGGTGGTGCCGTTAACTCGCGAGGTTCCGTATAATCCGCAGGAAGATTTTATTCCGCTGTTTGCCGATCAGACCGCATCCAATGCACTGTACGTACGTGCCGACTCTCCATACACAACCTTCGAGGAATTCATCGAAGGTGCGAAAGCAAATAAACTGTCCATAGGCGTTAATAATCTTGGTGCGCCACCGAATTTATCAGCAGTGCAACTCGCTACCGAATTTGGTTTGGAATTCAAGACGTTGGCATTGAAAACCGTGCCTGCAACCATGGCTGGATTGATGGGCGGGCAGGTTGATGTTGCGGTTGGTCAAATAGCCTCAAAAAAGCAGTTTGGTGATGAAGTACGGCCGCTTATTATCCTGGACAACAATCGACTGCCGTATTTTGAACAAGATCTGCCTGGTGTGCGAACCATTGGTGAAGCCTCGGAAGGTAAACAGGCAGGCACTTGGGTTTATGGTGGATTGGCGATTAAATCGGGGACTCCGCAGGCAATCGTCGATAAGCTTTTAGCTGCCAGCGAGAAAGCCATTAATAATGATGAATACTGGAACAACGTGCCAGGCACCATCACTTCTACCTGGATACACGGTCCTGATGCACTCAATGCAAAAATTCAGGAAGGTATTGATCTGTATTCGCCGATTCTTGACGGTCTTGGGCTCTTGCATAAAAAGTAGTGGTGGCAGTATTTTTAGTATCAGACGGTAGGCCACTGGCCATCGCGATTAAACGTTTTTTCGCTTATTCGTGATGGTCTGTGGACTACGACCACACTAGATAATATTGGACAAACTGTTGCTGGCTGCGAATCGGATTGACTTATGAAAACAGTGTTCGTGTTGCTTGACTCTCTCAACCGCAATGCCTTGGAATGCTATGGCAGCAATAATGTCCATACACCCAACTTCAGCAGATTTGCTGATCGTGCAATTACCTTCGACAATCACTATGTAGGCAGTCTGCCTTGTATACCTGCACGCAGAGATTTACACACTGGGCGCTACAATTTTCTGCATCGTAGCTGGGGACCTCTGGAACCGTTTGATGATTCCTTTCCCGAGTTGATGAAACAATCAGGCATCTATTCTCATATTGTTACAGATCATCATCACTATTTTGCAGATGGTGGTGGTACGTACCATCAACGCTACTCTTCCTGGGAATTAGTGCGTGGCCAGGCCATTGATCGCTGGAAAGCACATGTCGATGCAGACGTTGAAGCAATGAAACAGAATTACCACCCTATGCAGCAACATCGCCTCAACTACATGATCAATCGTGAATACATGTCGGATGAGGCGGACTACTGTGGGCCGCAAGTGTTTAATCTGGCACATGAGTTTTTGAGCAAAAACCATGATCAGGAAAACTGGTTTTTACAACTGGAGTGTTTCGATCCTCACGAGCCGTTCCATGCACCCGCGCGGTTTCGCGACATGTATCCAGCTAAGTACCATGGACCTGTACTTGACTGGCCAATTTATGACCGTGTTAACGAGTCGCCAGAGGAGATTGCCGAACTGCGTGCAAACTACGCAGCGTTAACTACGATGTGTGATGAGTATTTCGGCAAGCTACTCGATTTTTTTGATGCACAGGATTTATGGAGTGATACCTGCCTGATTCTAACAACCGATCATGGTTTCCTGTTAGGTGAGCATGACTGGTGGGCGAAGAACCGGATGCCGGTCTACGATGAGATTTCAAGAATTCCACTGATGATCTATCACCCGAACTTCTCAGCACAGGGAGGGGAGCGCCGAAATGCGTTAACTCAGACCATCGATATTATGCCGACCGTGCTAGAGATGCATGAACAAACAGTGCCAGAGGATGTTCTGGGTAAATCATTGATTCCACTGTTGAGTGCGGACGGACGTGTTCGCGATGCAGCTATATTTGGTTACTTTGGTGCTGCTTGTAATGTGACCGATGGTCAATATGTCTATTTTCGATATCCGGAAAATATGAATGCGGATGAGTTGTATGAGTACACCCTTATGCCAACTCGTATGACCTCGCGATTCGCTATCAATGAATTGGTGGATGCAACCCTTGTCGATCCGTTTACTTTTTCAAAGGGTGTGCCACTTTTAAAACTGAAGCCACGTACAGACACTAATGGAATGCCTGTTGAAGTTCAAGGTATGAATCTCGAGGACACTAAAACTGCACTTTATGATTTACATACCGATTCAAAACAAAACCAGCCGCTTAACGCACCAGACATTGAAGAACAAATGATAAAAGCAATGACAGGGCTGATGCAGGATGCAGATGCGCCTGAAGAGTTATTCTCACGATTTAATCTTGCCTACGATCCGGGAATTACCTCACTCAGGACAAGTCTTGAATGACAGATCTGGTTGCTGCGGACTATCGTGACAGGGATCTTTCTTTTGTTATAGAGAAAGCCACACCCATCGTGCTGCGTTCGCCTATCGAATTACCCGTGCGCACATCATTTGGCACCATGACAGACAGACCTGCCTTATTTCTGCTTCTGGAAGACGCCAAAGGAGGATGCGGGTTTGGCGAAATATGGTGTAATTTTCCAGCGTGTGGTGCCGATCATCGAGCGCGCTTGCTGGAAACGGCAATTCTGCCAGCGTTGATTGGTAAAGAATTTTCCGACCCCGAGCAATGTTTCTACACGTTGCAAAATCAGTTTCGCAAGCTTGCCATACAAAGTGGTGAACCGGGACCTGTTGAGCAATCGATTGCCGGAATCGACGTTGCGCTGTGGGATCTTGTGGCCAAGCGTCTTGAACTATCCTTATACAAATTATTTGGTGGTAACCGAAACATTAATGTTTATGCCAGCGGAATCAATCCGACCCATACTGCAGAGACGTTAAAGCGTTGCCAGAATGCCGGTTATAACGCCTTTAAACTGAAAATCGGTTTTGGTGACGAGATTGATTATCCGAACATCGAACACATCTGCGCTAACCTTGGTACCAATCAGCGATTAATGGTTGATGCCAATCAGGCATGGACCGTTGATGAGGCTTTGCTGCAAGTTTCGAAGCTTAGCGATTTTCCATTGCAATGGCTAGAGGAGCCAATCCTTGCTGACGCTTCTTTCGAAGATTGGAATACGATTGCAGCAGCTTCCGCAATTGCGCTGGCTGCCGGTGAAAACATGGCCAGGCATCAGTCTTTTCTTGACGCTAATGCATCGAGTTGGTTAGCAGTGATGCAGCCAGACATGTGTAAATGGGGCGGGTTCACTGGTGTGCTGCCTGTGGCAAAGAATGCATTGGAAAACGGTAAGCGCTATTGTCCTCATTTTCTTGGTGGAGGGGTGGGGTTGGCTGCGTCTGCGCATATTCTGGCGGCCGTAGGTGGGGATGGTTTGCTGGAAATTGATTCCAACCCAAATCCATTGCGCGAAGCACTGTTTTCGCCATCCATAGAGAATGGGAAAATCATCATAAGTGAAGAGCCTGGTCTAGGGATAAATCCTGCTGCACTGTCGGAATTGCGCAACAATATTTTATTCGCTGTGTAGGAACCTTATAGATTGGACGTTTGACAAAGTAGAGTCGGAAGATGCAAAAAACACCTAATATCGTTTTTATCATGGCTGATCAATTGGCAGCGCAGGCTTTGCGTCTTTACGGCAACACCGTTTGTAAAACGCCCCATCTTGATCGGCTTGCAGCACAAGGAATTGTGTTCGACAATGCGTATTCCAATAACCCGTTATGTGTGCCGAGTCGGGCGTCATTGTTAACTGGAAAGCTATCAACAAAGATTGGGGTTTACGATAATGCCAATGAGTTGTCGAGCAGTACTCCCACCATGGCTCACTTTCTGCGACAGGCTGGTTACCAAACTGAACTGTGCGGCAAGATGCATTTTATCGGCCCTGATCAAATGCACGGCTTCAATACACGTTCGGTTACCGATGTATATCCGGCAAATTTTCAATGGATAGCCGACTGGAGCGCAGGTCCTGCGTTCGTACCCTCTGGTACTGCGCTCAATGGTGTTGTTGAAGCTGGCCCTTGTGTGCGAACCATGCAGGAGGATTATGACGATGAAGTCGAGCACTGTTGCATTCAAAACCTGTTCAATTACGCACGTGACTCGTCAGACACTCCGTTTTTTCAGTTGATTTCTTTTACTTGTCCACATACGCCATTTACCGTGTCGCAGGAATATTGGGATCGCTATAACGATGATGAAATAGATTCTCCAACGGTTGATGAAATCCCGTTCGAAGCACTAGACCATCATTCCAAAGCGCTGTTCTTTGCCCATGGACGACATCGGCACCGCATCACCGAGCAGCATGTGCGCGACGCGCGCCATGGCTACTATGGCATGATCTCCTATATCGATGACAAAGTAGGAAAGATACTCGATACGCTGGAGAAAACCGGACTGCGGGACAATACGGCGGTTGTGTTCACATCCGATCATGGCGAAATGCTGGGCGAGCGGGGCATGTGGTTCAAGCAGAGTTTTTGGGAGTGGTCTGTGCATGTGCCGTTGGTTGTATCCTTGCCAGGCAGTCAACCTGTGACACGTGAAGACAATCGCTGTTCAAGTGTGGTCTCTCTAGTAGACTTATTACCAACTTTTATGGATATAGCGGGCGTGCCGCAGCAGAAGCTAGAAGGCATGCAACTGGATGGTAGTTCGTTGCTACAGCTACTACACAATGCAGAAAAGCTAAACAATAAAACACAGCTTGGTTCCGATGTTAGTCATCAGCATCCAGCGAGTGCCAAAGGCGGCATCGATGCGTCAGCCGAACGAGTTGCTATCAGCGACTACCTTGCCATTGGGCCGTGCGTTCCGTGCCGTATGGTTCGTAAGCAACACTATAAATATATGTTAACTCACGGCTATCCCTCGCTACTCTTTGATCTTGATGCGGACCCCAATGAGCTGAATAATCTTGCTGATGATCCGTTATACCAGGAAATAGTTTCAGACATGCATGCTGTTGCATTGAACGATTGGCATCCTGAAACATTAACTAAGCAGATATTACACAGCCAGAAAGAACGACAGTTCATCGCCAATATTCCTGGTGATGCATCGCAATGGGATTACATTGCTCGCATTGGCGATGATGAAAACTTTGTGCGAAAAGAGGGTGTGGATGCAACCAAAGGCAAGTTGAGATTACCAAGTATTCCGGCGGTCGCGCCAGACTGGCCTGAGCTTGACTTTAATACTATTGATGAACTGATGAAAGGCTCTCGCACCCTGTCTGAATTTTTGAACTAACAATCAAACAGGGTTCTACGAGCCAGTTCGGAGGTAAGGTTCTATGGCTAGATCATTTTAAAATCAACAGCTCATCGTTTATTTTAACTTGGCCGGTTTTGATAGGAGTTAAATGCATACCAAATACAACACCTCCCTTCGACCCTTTTCTAAAAGAAGCCATCGTGCGTAATGGTTCAGAATTTGGGTCTTTAGATTTACTCACTGGGTCGATAGTAGTCAGTACACACCGAATACAAGCCTGATTAACTTTAAATTCACATTCTCCTATTCTGATTTTCTCCCATTTGTCTTCATCCCACGCATTGGTACCACTGATTACAAGATTTGGTCTGAATCGATTCATTAAGATAGGGTGTTCTAGTTTTTCATTCAAATCTGCAAGAGATGCTTCGGTAGTCAGGAGTATTGGACATTGATCGGCGAATCCTACAGTTTCTCCATATGCACCACCATGCTTTTCAAGAACATGCCGATGGTACGATTCGTGTTGAAACAACAATTGGCACTTGACGCCCAATAAATTGGAAAACCATTCATTCACGGCTGGGCTGGTTGGTATGGCACAGGCATCGTAACTGAATATTTTTACTGATTTGGAATTTTCAGCTTCCAATGTAACCGGAACGGTGCACACCGTTTTGCCTTTATACCGAACAAGCAATTGTTGATCTGTGATTTCGGCTTCAACATCCAGCAGAGTCGGATATTCTCTCGCAGTTAGTGCTTGACCAACATCATCAAAGACAGCCCACAGCCTGTCAAATGCTAATCCTCTTTTTTCTATAATTGATTCACGAAGGGGAATCGGCTTCGATGATTTAATTGGATATCGGTAAATATGTGAGAGTTCATTCATAGTATCTTGATTTGAGAGGAGTTCAATTGAATGTCTGATTGTGAGAAGAGCCGCGTTAGTATGCTGTATTTATCCGCCATAGCACGCAGGTATAATCCATACAATGGCTCTAATTAAACGTGAAATATGCTATTCACACAAGGCCTGCTAATTTTGCAAATGGATCTTGGTTGGCTTTCTTGTTCCAAATATACTCACAGCCATTGGCTGTCTCCTCGGCTTGATCCATACCGTATAAATTTGCAAGAACAGCAAGAGCCATGTCCATTTCCGCCGATACGCCTGAAGATGTAAAGTATTTTCCATCTTCTACCCATCGAGCCTCTCTTACCCAATCAACTCGGGGCGCAAGATGGACGGTGTTGGTAAAGTCGATCTTGTTGGTTGTCGCTTTGTGCCCGTCAAGAACGCCGGCTATCCCTAACAAAACCGTTCCGGTACACACAGCCATAACACGCTCAGCGTTTTTCGATGCCTCTCTTACCCAACTCATAAGCTCTTCATCTTTCGCTTCAATCAGCGCTGAATCACCACCTGGGATGAATAGCAGGTCATAGTCTTTTTTTTCCGATAAGAGTTTGTCAACAACGATCTTCTGTCCATGTCGGCTTGGCACCGGCTCGCCCAACTTTGCTACCGTGGTGATATCAATCTCGTATTTAGGATCACCAAGCATTTCGATTGGGCCGAAATAGTCTAAGGTTTGAAAGCCAGGGAATACCAGTGCCGCAAGTGTTCTCATGTTATTTATTCTTTCTCAATTTCTTAATTATCCTTGGCAATTGTGATATTGGCAAGGTTCCAGTTTATCGATTGCTTGGATATCGTCATGTATGTATGGACATACCCCATGCCAATCCGATCCCCGAGGCTGCACCGGTGATTGCAGCCATTTTGCCAGTTAGCACAAGCACTCAAACCCAAATACTTTGCGGCTCAATCCGATGCCTTCAATCGACGCGTGGTAGCGCGCAAGGAAAAGTTGGTTCCACGGAGAACTAGTGATAGTCTACAGGTACTCATAATAGCTACGTTGCCTGGATTGTTTATTACATATCTAGAGTGTATCTGCATGAGATCATCAATAAATTGGAGGAAATAAAATGAAAAACCCTGATGACATGTCGTTCGACGAATTCGACGAATATATCAACCCAAAACCGGACGAAAACGATTTTGATCGTATTGTGGATCGTGCATTGTCCCGACGTGATCTACTCAAAAGTGTTGTGGCTTTTGGTGGTGTTGCGGCATTCGGAAATACGCTTATGCCAACGCAGGCCCTGGCCGCAGACAGTCGATTCGCGTTTGAGGGGATTGCCGCCAGTACTGCTGACGGAGTCACCGTACCACCAGGCTATACTGCACGCGTATTAACCAAATGGGGCGATCCGCTATGGTCCAATGCTCCTGAATTTGACCATGTAACACGCGGTACGGGTGCAAGCCAGGCCACAGCCTTTGGTGATAATAATGATGGCATGGAGGTTTACCCGCATGACGATAAATTCATACTCATTGTTAACAATGAGTACTGCAATAGATCAGTTATTTGGGGAAATCGTGCTGAAGGTACATATGAAAATGACGATGACATACTGAAGGGTATGAATGCCCATGGCCTGACTGCTGTAGAAATTCAACAAAATTACGGCACCTGGTCTATTGTTAAAGATAGCCCTTATAATCGTCGGTTCACACCCGATGTTGAAATGGACATCACAGGGCCTGCCGCTGGTCACGATCTCATGAAAACCAATGCCGACCCCGACGGGAAAGTTGCACGCGGTACATTTAACAACTGTGGTAACGGTTCAACTCCCTGGGGAACCTATCTGGCTTGCGAGGAAAATTTTAATGGTTATTTCGCAACAGAAGATGAGGAGCACCCCATTTCCGACGAAATGAAACGCTATGGTATCTCGGCAAAGGGGCGAGGTTATGGCTGGAATGAGATAGACGATCGATTTGATTTAGCAAAGGAATCTAACGAGTATAATCGTCATGGCTATATCACCGAAGTGGATGCCACTGATCCAACCAGTCGTCCGAAAAAACGTACCGCACTTGGTCGCTTCAAACATGAGAATGCTGAGGTGGTCGTTAATGGTGATGGCCGTATAGTGGTTTATATGGGAGACGATGAACGCGGTGAATTTCTGTACCGATTTGTTTCCGATGGCGTATTTGCCCCAGGCGCCGAGACTGACTCTCTGCTCGAAGAGGGCAAACTATACACTGCAAAATTCAGTGATGACGGATCTGGTGAATGGCTGGAACTCTCTCCTGAGGCAACAGGAATGGCTAGCATGGCAGACATATGCATCCATACACGTCAGGCAGCGTCTGCTGTTGGAGCAACAACGATGGACAGGCCAGAGTGGGTGGCCGCGAATCCCATGGCAGCTGAAGTCTATTGCTGTTTAACCAACAACAAAAATCGCGGCGTAAAAACGAATGCCGGTGGTGATGAGACGCCAGTTGGTGGGCCTAACCCGCGCGAAGCAAACAAATATGGTCAAATTGTTCGATGGCGCCCGGAATCTGCGGACCATACCAGCGCATCGTTCACTTGGGATCTGTATGTGCTGGCAGGCAATCCGTCAGTACACTCAGACAGCAATGCGGGCTCTGACAACGTCTCCGAAGGTAACATGTTTAATTCCCCGGATGGTTTGAAGTTTGATTCAAACGGTATGCTGTGGATTCAAACAGACGGTAACTACTCTAACGAGGAGGACTTTGCAGGCCAGGGCAATAATCAAATGCTACTCGGGGATCCGACCACAGGCGAAATCCGTCGCTTTTTAACCGGACCAAAGCAAGCCGAGATCACTGGTTTAACCTGGAGTCCGGATCGCCGTACCATGTTCGTTGGTGTTCAACATCCAGGCGAACGGGGTGAAGGGCACTGGCCTGACGGCGGTGAAAATTCGACACCACGCTCGGCAATTGTTGCCGTTACTCGTGACGATGGAGGGTTAGTCGGTTAGATAGCAAGTCAGTCTGTTCACAGGAGCACCTGCGTCGTAGGTGCTCCTAGACTGCTTGCTTGGATATCGTCATGTACGCATGGACATACCCCATGCCATGTTCTTCCGGATTCTCCGCAACCTGGTCCTGGTACCGTTGGTAGTAGGCTTCTATTAACTCCTCGCGTTGCTGTTTGGGTCTGTCGCTGGCAAGTGCACCGGCAAACACACTTTCATTCCAGCTACGGATAGTGGGGATATAGGCTTTGGCAAATCGGCGGGCATCGCCGTGTGTTTTGAAATCTTCGGCAAACGGGCACGGCACCACAGCAGTTTCGATACTTTCAAGTCTTAAGCCGGCTTTGTAAACATCGCTATTGGTGTCTTGAAGCGGTGCACTGAACTCCTCAACCGTATTGTAGTACTGCGGTAAAGTCATTGCCTGGTATTCCTGCTCAGTTATATCACCGTTGGCCAAAAAGTCTTGCCAGTTAGCATTGAAGTTATCGAACATGTTAACCCCGCCAGTATTACCCAGATACCGGCCTTGTTCATCACGGCAAAAGTTAACCAGCACAAGGCGACCACCTGGTTTAAGTTCACGGGCGCGGTGCAGCAGGATAGTCGCCCAGTCTTCCCGACCTTGCTGTTCGAAAGCCTTAAGCTCCTGGCCCTGTGCACCTACCATGTGTACATGTTGGCTTAGCTTACTGGGTGTATTGCGCAACCAATGCATGGCTGTGGCGGAGAAACCCAGATGCAGGGAATTGGCAGGCAGTATGGGTTGGTAAAACGAAGAGCCGGACTCTAGCGCATGCACATTGGGTAACTCATGCAGGTAGGATTCGAATTGAGTCAAACCATGCACGATGCCCACCAGCGCATTGAAATCATTCCTCGCCTGATCTGCATAGACAATTTGAATATCATTTTGGTTAAGCTGGCGGCAGTGCCTGGTGACCGATCTCCAAAGGTCGAGCGATGTACCACCATCGGCACAGCCCATATCAGAAAAACACCATTGCTCTGTGTCCTGTACTTTTATTCCATCGACCGCGGCCAACACCCTCGGAGTAGCTCGATCGATGACGTCTTTGGCACCAATGGTAGCCAGGGAATAAAGCCCCCCGGCGGACATGGTGACATTATCAGCTTGTACGGAGTTCTTACTCATAATATTTGCGTTTTCTTTAATCTCTAACTGTTGCTATAGTGTTACCTCTATTTATCGTTACTCAAATTCACTGGCAGGGAAAAAATCGACATTCACCCATTCACCATCCTTGGCAGCCTGTATTGTGTAGGAACCAGAAACAGTACCGCTCTTATCAAAACTTAATGGACCTGACGCGCCCTCGTAATTCACATCATCTCCTGCCGCAATGGCCGCTTTACCGGCTGCAAAATCTGATACGGCAGTACCACCTTCTGCAACGTCTCGTATACTTGCATTGATACCTTCACCCGTGCACGTGCCGCTGGCATCCAGGGACAATGCAATGAGATTGATCATATCGAAAGAATTCGCTGCGAATGGGCCAGGCTCTTTTCCATTCTCTTTACGATGCAGTGCATCAAAGGATTTAAATTCTTCTAACGAAGGGTCAGCGTCTGCGAATTCTACAAAGGCACGATCATTCAAAAGTTCGGCGCCTGCAGCATCGAATATTTCTGGTACCGCCAAATCAGCAGTGAATAGCCATTCTCCGGCAAAGCCGCCAGCGGAGGCTTCTTTAATAACCGTTACACCCGATTGCTGACCGCCGGCGAGATAAATGGCGTCGGGTTCGTTGGCCAGTACAGAAATCAATTCTGCCTGATAGGACGGTTGCCCAGGATTATAGATAATGTAATCGGTGATTTCGATCCCGGCTTTTTCCACACTGGTTTGAGCCACTTGAGCAGGTGAAATCGTGGACTCTTCGTTTTGTACCAGAAACGCGACTTTCTTATAGCCCTTCTTGGACAACCAAAGACCAGATGCTGCGCCGTCACCCAAATCTGATGATACTGTTCGATAGACGTAGTCACCACCTAGTTCGTTCAAAGTAATGGTTCCTGCGTAGGGTGACATAATAACTGTCTTTTGCTGCTTGGCCAGATCGACCAGCGCTACCATGACGCCTGAAGTTGGTCCAAGGATGGCGACCGCACCTTCACTGTCAATCATTTTTGATGCTTCACGAATGCCTGTTTCAGCACTTCCACCGGTATCTGCTATGACGGTTCGAATGTTGCCGCAGCTTGTGCCACCAGCGGCATTAATTTGCTTTACGCCTAATTCAATAGAGTCAGCTACGATGGTACCGAATTCACCAAGTTCGCCTGTGAGCGGTACCAAAACGCCAACAGTGACTTCGTCTGCGGCGTAAGCGGGTGCAGCGACTGCCGCGCTGATTGCAACGGCTACGGCGAATCGCTTGACTCGTACGCTCATTGTTCGTTTTTTATGTGTTGTACTAATCATCTAGTTCTCCATTTAGATTGTGGTTTAGCTACTCTGGTTTGGCCACTTTAGGGGGCAGCATCAAGATTCTCTTTGCGATCTTGTAAAAGTACCTCATGCAATCGTCCAGGTTCAAGTAGCACCTGGCTATCCAGCTGCTCGGTACTGCGGCCGCCTTCTATCAAACATGTGGTGGATGAGACGGCTAGAATTTTTTCCGGATTTTGTTCTACCACCCATAGGACTGACATGCCATCGGCGGCCAACTCAACAACCCATTCTACAATTTGATTGACAAACATAGGGGCGAGTCCGGCTGTAGGTTCATCGAGTAATAGCAATTTCGGCTGCGCAATGAGTGCAGAACTAATAGCAAGCGTTTGGCGTTCTCCACCAGATAATGTTGAGGCTAACTGGTTGGCTCGCTCAGCTAGGATGGGAAAACGCTGTAAAGCCTGTTTCACGCGCAGTGCACCATCAACAATGGATAGTGAGGCAATGTTTAGATTATCTATAACAGTCAGTTCGGCAAACACGTTGTGTTCCTGTGGCACGTAACCAATACCAACTTCGTTAACCGCCTGAGCCGTTAATCGATCGAATACTGTTCCGTCAAACTGTATCGAGCCACCTGATACAGGCAGGTGACCCGCAACCGTTTTCATCAATGTAGTTTTACCGGCACCGTTCGGTCCGAGAACCGACACAATTTCACCTTCACGTACCAACAAATTTATATCGTGAAGGATAGTGACTTTGCCGTATCCTGATTTCAGGGCTGAAATATCAAGCAGCATACTCACCACCTAAATATGCCGAGATGACAGCTGGATCTGATCGAATTTTATCTGGTGGGCCTTCAACTAACAGCTCGCCCTGATTTAACACCAATACAGTATTCGCTAAACCTAAAAGAAAATGCAGGTTGTGTTCAACGACGACTAAGGTCATCCCATTGCCGTGCAAATCAAGCAGAATTTCTGCAAGCTTTCCCTGTAATGTTGGGTCAACCCCTGCGGTCGGTTCGTCCAGCAAGAGCATTTTGGGTTTGCGTACCAGTTGCCTGGCCACCTCTAACATGCGTAGCTCGCCACCGGAAAGATCTGATACTTCGTCTTTGGCGCGTTGTGCCAGGCCGACTTGTTCCAGTGCTTGTAATGCGGCATCTTTCGCTGCGGTTTCCTGGTGCCGCCATTTTCTGCCGAAGGCGCAGCGCAAATACTCACCGCGATTGTCTGCTCCTAAAATAACGTTATCGATAATCGACAATGATTCAAAGGCACGTGGCGTTTGAAAGGTTCGTCCAATACCATGATTCGCGATAGTCTCTGGTGGTGCTGATGTTATTTTTTCACCGGCAAAACGTATTTCGCCTGAGCTCGGTTTTAGCGCCCCGGAAATTAAATTGAATATGGTCGATTTACCGGCGCCATTTGGACCAATTAAACCGGCGAATGCACCTGGTTCAATGGAGAATGACAAACCTTGTTCACCACCGACCGCTTGCAATCCACCAAAACGTTTGGTGACTTTATTAACCTCTAATAAGGGAGTCATTGTTTACGTGCCCCCCATTTCCCAATCAACTTCTGAAAAGGCAATTTCTGGAAAGGCTGCCAACGTAATACGGCGATAAATAAAAGGCCCATCACCATGTGCTCTACCGATGCTGCTATTTGTGCAGAACGCACACTTTCAAATGGAATACTGCGCACGAGTTCTTCAAACAGAATCAAGCCAACTGTGCCCAGTACAGCACCAACAATGGAACGTTCACCTCCTAAGATCAGGGCAATCCAGATAAAGAATGTTATTTCAGCGGTGAACATACTGGGAGATGCTAGCGTTGTGTGCATGGCGTATAAGGCACCAGCAATACCCACCGGAACGGCGGAAATCAAGAAAACCTGTAAACGCATACGTTGCGCATTTTTTCCTACCGTTTGCGCTGCCAACTCATCATCGCGAATGGCGTCCAGTGCACGTCCGTAGGGTGAATTTAACAGGCGTCGAAAAACAAACATGGTGAGTAGTAAGAGACCAACTGCGGCGGCGGCGAAAATGACTCTCTCATCAAGTCCGCCAAATTCTGACATAGGGCGCTTGATATTGGTTAACCCCACGCTACCATTACCAATTCGACGCTCATTCAACAAAAAGGAATGGAAGACTTCAGCAAAAGCAAAGGTGGTTAGCGCAAGATACTCCCCACGCAGTCGCAACGTTGGCCAGCCAGTAATGGCGGCGAAAGCCAAAGATGCGAAGGCAGCAGCAATTATTCCAACCCACCATGGGCCGTTGAATCCAAACATATATTGATCCAGACCGCTGGGTGGTTCTTGAGTCACGATGGCGTATGCATAAGCGCCTGCTGCAAAGTATGCCACTAAGCCGAAGTTAATCATTCCGCCACGAGCATACTGAAGATTCAAAGCAAGCGTAACGACAGAAAAAATACTGCCGAACGTCACCACGGTTAATAACAATTGCATACCGTGCATCAGGATTTCTTTCCAGCAAGACCTTCAGGTCTGAAAAGTAAAACCACAATGACGACAGAAAATGCGATTAACGGTCTGTAGCCGGCGGGTATCCAATACACCGACATGTCCATCGCCATTCCAATGATCAATCCTGACAAGATTACGGTAAAAAGAGAACCGAGGCCTGCCAAAATGGCGACGGCTAGAATTTGCAAAATTTGTTGAAAAGCAATATCAGTAGACAATGTAGAAATGACCGCCAACATCACACCGGCAAGGCCAGCTAAACCTGATGACAACAACCACGTTGCACGTGAAGTTTTTTTAACGTTGATCCCGCGTGATGCGGCTAATGCAGGATTGACCGACATGGCTCGGATAGCAAGGCCAGTGCGGGTTTTGTTTAGGAACAGAGCAAGTGAAACACTAACGATTGCGGCAAGTACCACAACCATCATTTGATAGTCTGTAATTCGAATTCCAAAAAATCGATAGCTGGTAGCAAGCTTTATATCGAGAGTTCGTATGCCGGTGCCTATCAGGGCATCGACTGCGCCGCCGATAACGTATGCTACGCCAACCGATGTAATTAGTAGAACGGCAGGCCCGTGAGATCGAATAGGATCGTAGACTAAACGTCCAATGGCGAGCCCGATAAAGGCGGTGAATACTATGGCTACAAAACCCGCTGGGATAATGTGCCATCCATAGACAGCATTAAGAAACCAGGTTGTAAATGCAGATACACCCAATAGCTCTGCATGCGCGATGTTTAAGAATCCCTCTACCCGGCGGGTTAGAGAAAACCCAATAGTTGCGAGAATCAAGAAACATCCAGTGACAAAGCCGGTCACGCCATATTGTAGTAGTAACATTGAATGTCAAGCTTGCCAAATTCGAAATTGTGAAGAATAGCGCTCCATGTGTAGTACTTTTTATACCATAGTTTCTCTTAACGATATACTGGAGGGATTAGCGATATCTCAGAAAAAAGTGCATAAACTACATCACAAATAATATTCATATCGGGCCGTGGTCAGGAATGTCAATGCACCCGGTGGAACACATAATATACATCTCATCTGTGCTCATTCATTTTGTGATTGCATCCCACCCGATCATTCTGCTATTTCACCAATTCACGCGTTGCATGGCACCGGCTTTTTCTCATTCGGGTTTTGAAAAACTTTTAATTAAAGACAAAGCCATTATGGAGTCTGCCGACTTTCATCATCAGCTGCACCATAAGTATTTTGAGTGTAATTATGGCAATGTCGATATGCCTTGGGATCGATGGTTTGGATCGGTACACGACGGCTCAGAAGAGGCAACACGCGCGGTTAAAGAGCGTCGTCGAAATATGTACAAAAACTCAACTTAATCATTGGAATACGCAGCGACATCAACCGCTACTTGATGCTGCTGCCGCTGGTAACATCAGACCAGTTTTCCGCGTGCGCTAACCGGGACAACGTCGACAATTTCGCCGGCACGCACGGCCACCAATTGATCGACCATGTTGACCGCGACACAAACATGGTTTGGAATGACCCTGACAATATCGCCAACGGCCGGTTTGTCATTACACTTCGATAAATCCAGAAACCCGTGTTCTTCTGCAAATTTATGAATGCGTGCAGAAGGATGCTCAAGTACTAACCCAAACCCTTCCAGCCCACCTGTATCAGTGGTCAGGGTCTTTGAGCCAGCATCCAGTATGCCGCGATCTGAACCACCACGGCTGACGACACTGGTGTACACCTGAAAAGCACAATCATCGAGGGTGGCAACGCCGGCTTCAATCTGCATCAGGTCGTTAAATATGCAGGTACCGGCGCGATGTTCAGTGGCGCCGTTCAGCTTGCCAAGATTAATAAAGTTCGGCGAGCCACCGGTTGAGACAATATCTGCACTCAACCCAAGCTTAACGAGCCCGGCTTTAACCTCATCATAAAATACTTGCGTTCGCGGCCAGCCATCAAGCGGGGGATAAAACAATAACCCGGCAAAGTTAAGCATCGGTTCTGCTTTTATAATACGTGCTAACGCCAGCGCTTCAGCGGGTGTCTCAACACCTGCACGCAATTGCCCTGTGTCGCACTCGATCAGAACATCCAGTACGCGTTCTGCCTCTGCGGCGGCCTTTGCGTATTCGCTCAGAGATACCGGATTGTCAGCACAGACTTTTAATGCCATGCGTTTTTGCAGTGCTGCAAGCTGACCCGATCGGGCAGCGCCCAGCAGGTTAGTCGCGATGATAATATCGCTGATGCCCGCATCGGCCATGACTTCGGCCTCACCCAACTTCTGGCAGCAAATCCCCTGTGCGCCTGCAGTGATCTGCATGTTTGCCAGTAACGGGGATTTGTGCGTTTTTATGTGTGGACGGTTCGCCACTCCGGCCTTGTCACATCGCGCTTGCGCTGATGCAATATTGCGCTCGACCACATCAAGATCGATGACCGGGCAGGGCGTACCGAAGTTTTCAATAATGGCTGATTTAAGTGTGGTTTTATCCGTAGTCATTTTCTACCTCTGGAAGAATTGCCAGCGCTAACAGTGTGGACGGTACCATTAGGGGGCATGCGATTGTCTTTAATGTGACGCGAATCCTACTTTGGCTGAGCAACGGTATCGAGTGTAATGTGGCGCACATAGTGCTAACTGTCATATATGGAAGTTAAAACTGCTATAATAGCCAAATATGACAGTTAATAGTAGATCACCAGCCACTCAAAAAGCGCTTGAAGCCATGGGCGCTCACCTGAAAATGGCTCGTGTAAAGCGGCGAATTTCGGTGAAAAGCTTCGCAGCGCGAGTGGGCGTGTCGCAAAGCACAGTGATTCGTCTTGAGAAAGGTGATGCTGGGGTGAGCATCGGCACGCTGGCCATGGCTTTTTTGGTGTTGGGTGAGATCGACAGGATAACTGAGTTGCTGGACCCGGGATCTGACGACACTGGCTTGTTGCTTGACAGGGACGCATTGCCAAAACGAATCGATGATAAACGCAAAACATCATCATCGGCTGCAACTAACACGCGAACGGAGTCCTCGTCCGACCAGGACGACGAAGGCATTGGTTTCTAATGCCAGAGGCAATTGTCGCGCTTGGGGAGGCAAAGCGCATAGTCGGCCGATTGCGGTTCGAGTCTGATGGGCGACGCCAGCACTCGCAGTTCGAGTACGCGGATGAATGGCTGAGGGCCTCGATACGTTTTGCCTTATCGCCTTCACTACCGCTACGCGATGGTAGCCACTACAGCACCGGCAAGCTAGACAAACGCTCAGCGTTATCAGGATGCTTTGCTGATGCTTCGTCCGATAGTTGGGGACGAGCATTGATGGCCAAAGCGTTTGGAGGTGGTTTGAGTGAGTTCGAATATCTGGTGATGTCTGATGATCAAACACGCCATGGTGCGTTGCGATTTCTCGACGATGATCTGGAACCATTGTCTCGCCATTGCCCTCCAATACCGCACCTTGTCGATTTGAAACGAGTGCGAGAACTTGCCGACCGTTTTGAGCGCGACCCTGGTGGTGCGGAGCAAGAGGCGCGCGACCTTGCTGGTGTGGCCGGGTCATTAGGTGGTGCGCGTCCAAAGGCCAGTGTGCAGGGCGAAGGACATTTGTGGATTGCCAAGTTCACTTCTGCTCAAGACAATAAGCCTGTTGAACGCGTTGAGGTTGCAACTTTAAAACTCGCCACGCTATGTGGGTTGCGTGCGGCCAGTGCAAGATTGGAACTGCGCAACAGCGACAGTCCCATCGCACTCATCCGCCGTTTCGATCGCCTTGGCCAAAAACGCATCCCGTATATGTCGGCACGCGCAGCGATGGACTGGCAAGGTACGCAAGCGGGCTACTACACCGACATTGCCGATGTGATTCGTCAGATATCAAAAAATGCAATCGAAGATTTGCACGAACTCTGGCGGCGAATCATTTTTACGATTCTAGTATCCAACACCGATGACCATTTAAAGAATCATGGTTTTATCTATGTTGGCAACGACCGGTGGCGATTGTCTCCTGCGTTCGACATCAATCCATCACCCTCTCGACACCGAAAGTTAGAGACTGGCATTGTTACAGGTGGTGTGTTTGATGCATCGCTTGCTATTGCATTGGATGCCTGTGAATTTTTTGAATTGAATTTGCCAGACGCCAGGCTTGAGGCGTGTCGAATAGCCAATGTTGTTGCAGATAACTGGAAGCAGGCGATGAAGGATGAGGGTGCTACGTCTGATGATGTGCGTTTTTATGCTGATGCGTTTGAGCATGATGATGCGGTGTTTGCGCGGGGCTTGGGTGCGTAAGTTTTGTACATGATGGAAGGTTGTACTGCACTAAACTATGCAACATGTAAAGGCGCAGATGAGGTCGTGGCGAGCATTGATCTACGGCGCGGATCACTGCTCTGACTCTTGCTGAAAGCGTGTAATAGTCTCTGAAGGGTCTTCCCCAAGATCAATCAATTTTTGTTTTAAACCGCCAAAACCACTCGGACCTTGTTCTAACAGTTCGTCTTGAAGTTGTATAACTTCTTTGACTTTGGCTATGTATTCAGTATTCTCTGTGTTAGGTATATCTGGATCGTACAGGCTTGCCAGTACGATCATGGCGTTTTGATCATCGTCTACATAGCCGTGAGCAACTTTTTCTGCTTCATCGTGCGATAGACCAAGCGCGACCAGTGCAGACCGACCCGTTCTTACTGAGCTATCAAACGTTTCACGAATAATATCCCGACATCCAGCAGCGTACAGGTCGTAAACGTGATTTCTGTCTACGGCTCTGGCAATAATATGCACTGATGGATAGTTGAGTGTTACGTATTTCACCAGCTCGGTAATTTGATGTTTACCATCGATAGCCACCACCAGTATGCGAGCCTCACGTATACCAGCCGCTTCTAGCAGGTCGGGACGTGTGGCATCTCCGAAGTAAGCTTTAATGCCAAATTTTCTAAGTATTTCAAGGTGATCGGCGCTGAAATCGACAACTGTGGTAGTAAAACCTGAGCCTTTTATCATACGACTTACGATACCGCCAACGCGACCATGACCTGCAATTAAGACTTGCCCTGATTCTTCGATTTCATCGGCATCGGCGGTTTGATCAACCGCAAATTTTGGTGCAATAACTTTGTCATATAAAATGAATAGACCCGGTGTTAGTAGCATTGATAGCGCGACCACCAGTAACAGTTGATCGGCCAACGCTGTCGGTATTACCGAATTAGCCACGGTGAAAGAGAGCAACACAAAGCCAAACTCTCCCGCTTGAGCCAGACCAAGTGCGAATAACCAACGCTCACTACCACGAATTTTAAAGACGTAACTCAAGGCTAGTAAAACAAGCACTTTTATAGCAATCATGCCCAGTGTGAGTGCCAGCACCGTAAAAAAGCTATCGAACAATAGCGCAAAGTTGATACCGGCTCCAACCGTCATAAAAAACAATCCCAACAACAAACCTCGAAACGGTTCGATATCCGATTCCAGTTCGTGGCGATATTCGCTGTTAGCGAGCACCACTCCGGCGATAAAGGTGCCCAACGCCGGCGACAGCCCACACAAGGTCATTAGAAGGGCTATCCCAATAACCATCATTAAAGCAGCTGCAGTAAACAGCTCTCGCAAACCAGCGCCAGCAATGTAACGAAACAAGGGCCTGGTGAGCCAGTTTCCGGCAACTATCACAAAGCCAATAGCGGCGAGCGTAACCAGTGTTGTTTGCCAACCATTCAGACCATCGACCAGGCTCATGCTGGCATGTGAATCTACACCGCCCGCATCGCCGTGAGCATCGCTTGCCTCAGTGGCAAGATTGCTGGCTACATCGGTAAGCTCTGGTAGAGCCAGCAACGGCAACAACGCCAGCATGGGTATAACGGCTATGTCCTGAAACAAAAGCACAGAGAAACTTGATTGACCACCTTCGCTGCGCATCAGGCCTTTTTCATTTAACGTTTGCAACACGATGGCAGTTGAGGATAGGGCGAAAATCATGCCTATGGCTAAGGCAATGGTCCACGGTTGGCCAAGCACCATTGCGCATAACATGACAAGCAGCATGGTTAGCCCTACTTGCCCACCGCCAAGGCCCAGCAGTTTTGCACGCATGGACCATAATGCTTTTGGTTCGAGTTCCATGCCCACTAGAAACAACATCATGACAACGCCAAATTCTGCAAAATGTTGTATCGAAATAACGTCGACGCCAAGCAATACCATAATTGGACTAATGACAATACCCGCAATCAGGTAACCCAACACGGAACCAAGCCCAAGTTTAGATGCGATAGGCACAGCGAATACACCTGCCACTAAAAAGATAAACGCCAAGAGCAGAAAGTCAGTCATGAGTATTTACTTTTGGTTTTTTTATAGGGAATGGTTTTAAAAATTGGTTAACCGCGATGCTGCACACCGG
>CAYTJF010000081.1:0-20920 GCA_964437945.1 uncultured Granulosicoccaceae bacterium | reverse complement strand
CCGCTTGTCTTTTGTGGGTGTCCTAGTGAAAACCTATTGACCACTGATTGACTTTTGACAATTCGATGAATAGATTCGCCACACAACGGATGTCCTCGCGCCCGCGTCAATGCTATATTGGTGTAAGACCCAGAAATGATTGTCTGCTGCCCATCGTTCCATCCAATGTATTAGAAAGATATTGATCGCTATCTACAGAGTAAAACTTCACCAATTACAGCTACCAAAAAACCATTAACTTCGCTCCCAAAGACCCGGGAGCACCGTCGGTGACTTCGAATAATGCTTGGTTGTAAGTTAACTCGGCGGCAATATTTGCAGATGCAGTTCTATAAAAGTGCGTGCCAACACCAGCTTCTACTCCCCAACCGGATTCAGATGCCCCTTCTCTGAACAAAGCACTGTCGCTAACAGGGTTGTGCGATTCAGCCCAGGTATATCCAGCTAGCCCAACAGCGTAGTACGCATGTTTCTTTTTATCCAGATAGTAGTGACCACCAATCGCAATTCCTGCCATGTCAGCCGGACTGTCTGAAACATTATTCACGTTGAATCCCGCTCGTAAACTAAACTGATCGTCTACTCCCCACAGCGCACCAATGGCAAAGTTCTCCCCTGAATTACTGGTCTCAAGGTTAGCCACTTTTGTTGGCCCAAAACCAAGAAACGTTTGTCTTGTTACCTTGGTTTTGACAGTCGTACCTATCGATTCGTTTTCAGTGACAGTGTCAACCGTCATACTATTGGCAACGCTAACATCATCCAACGCTCCCGATACCAAGCGTGCTGTAACAATATCCAAGTCGTCAAGGCTAGTCGACTTTAACTTATCGGAATACACAACTTTATTATCTTGAGACTTGGCGAGTGTAATGATATAAGAATTCCCAAGCTTTATTGTATCCGCTCGTAACGACCATTGTGAATTTTCAGCACTAGCAACAACAGTATGCCCTTTTGTTGATAACTCGCTTTTTACCAAACTTTCGACAGCAGCAGAAACAGTCGAGTCCTGGCGTGCTTCTTCTACATAAAACGTATCAGAAAACGCTACTGCTGGTAATAAGCATAGAAATATAAGCAATGATTTGAACATCATTTTCTCCATTCATTTTTATCGGTCCAAAATCAGTTTGAATGGCACTTATCCTGAGAGCTAACGAAATACCAAAAGTACAAAAATTGCAGACATAGGGTTTGTCTGGCTGTACCCAAGGGATACTGTATGTGATGCATGCACGGTTTTGGCAGACATGTAAACCGAAGACACTGCTGGTGCTGACTGCGATTTACAATTAGAAAACTGATCGTTAGATCAGAAAGAGAGTTTAACAAGCTACAAGAAGAGCAGCAGACATTTGGCTGGGTCACTGCTTAAACGAAAGCCACTCATTAAATCGGATAAATTAGAATTTAATTTAACGCAAAGGACTATTTTTTACTCAAAAGCAGTTGCGAACTGTCCTGATCTATTTGGAAACGGAATTGACCCAGGATATTCATGCCCAACAGGCCATCAATGCCCCGGCTATTATCAAAGTCAATCACCGCAACTTGGGTATTTTCCAATCGATGAGGACCAAGGCTTAATTCGGGTATAGAAAAAACCGTTGCCTGAACCAGCCCATTCGCTGTACGAAAAACGCGTCTATCTTGCTCTACTGCATCGCCACTAGCGTTGAGTGTATTAAACGAATCTCTTGAGATTGCCGTCATCGAGGCGCCAGTATCAATTAATAAGGTCAGGCTGTCTCGCCGACTATTGTCCAAATTGACCGCATATTGATTCCCCAGCTTTTGCAATGCTATTGAGTCCGCACCCTCCCAGGCTGACTCATAAACAATGGTTGGGTTTTCAGTTTCGCTCGTCAAACTACTCAGCGCTTTTGCAGCTGCTTCTCCTACCAGACTATCACCCAAAAGTTGATTGAACTGCTCAATGGCAAAGGCCTCATCACCGCTTCGAAGGTGTGCAAGCGCCTGCTGATATTGATAAGTCGATGTCATCAATCCAGAAGTATCGATATGCGTATACAGATTGATTAACGACCACCAGTCTCCCTGCTCAGTGTACGAACCATCTACCTCCATCACAAATTTATTAAAACGACTATCTACCTTTTCTTGATCATTATGAGAATAAGCATAAGTTTTGGCGAGTAAAAAAACATTCACCACCTCAAGATAACTGCTGTTGGCCCGATTAAATTCCGCCAAGAGTAGCAAGACATCAATATCATCGTAATAGAGGGATAAATACTGCTCTACTAATTCAGAGAAATCGCTATTGTTACGAACCTCAATTAAGTACTTAAGTTCGTCCAGCAGGCTTACTTTCAATTGGGCAGCGATTTGTTCACTTTGCGTTTTTTGCTCCTGGAACAGGGTCATTGCGTTGAAGTAACGCTGCTCTTTAAGTAGTTTTTCGAAAGTATCGAGAACCGATTTGCTGGTGACGCCTTCCACCAATCCTTGCCGTTCAAGTTGAGGGTCATTGTTTAGTGTGTTTTGAGTTGCAGGGCCCGCTTGGCTTGATTGGGCAAGCTCAGACTGCGTTGCCAGGCCAGAATCTATAGAAACGGCGTCAGAAATTGAGTCTGCAACTCCAGCAGTACTTTGATTGCCGCTAGTGGCGTTGGTAATAAAAGTGCTAAATGTCAGTTGATACGCTTCCACCCAGATTTTACCAAACCAACCCACTCCCAGCCCCGCAAGAAACGCTATTGCTATTAAACCAGGGACTTTCATTACGACACGCCTACTCCTGAATTTGATGTAAATCGCTAACTACAAAGCGTATCAACATTCTCTCGGTATCAACGCATCGCAATTTTGACAGTCATTTTGTACAAAAATTCAGCCACAACATCGGACACTAAAAAGCGGCTAACAGGTGACAGCGCTTTTAGGTTAGCAGGTAATTCGCCATCAAACTAAGCTTCCAATACGGATGAAATACAGCTCCAGGACTTACTACTGGCCAAGAACCCCATCACCATGGGTCAAGGAAACAAAGTGGCTCCGCAGCCCTTTGATTTTCGAGTAATGGTTGAAATCGGAATCTGGTAAGAGCAAACTTGCCAGAAACTCAATGACATCTGTATGAGTTTGACCATTCTCAAGCGTTCGGCTGCCAAAGAGTCACATTTAATCTGAATTAATCACACCCCCTCTGGATTCAAACCCGATCTTGCCCAGTTGCTACTATCTAATGAAAGTCGTCTTTCAAAGAGTAATACCGGGTCTACAGTAATACCGGGTCGGACCATCACAACTATTTGAAAAATATAAGTTAAGCATCAATTATTACCTGATTTTTGGTCTTAGCTTTCGTTTTCGTGGCTGAAAACGCACTTTAACTAAATCACGAATAGTTCTTTTTCCTTCGTTGGCGACTCCTTACTAATAGCTGCAACTCACAGTTGAACTTGTTTTATTTTCACCTCATGTTAAAACGCGTTTTCAGCGCAGAAAACATGATATAACGACAATAAAAGGGATGGTTATTGTATTTTTTAGATACTAATCATGCACATAACGTGGTCCGACCCCGATTGAATTGTGGTCCGACCCCGATTGACATTAACGTGGTCCGACCCCGATTGACAATCATGCACATAACGTGGTCCGACCCCGATCGCGGAAATCTTACGTAAATCCAATTAGATTCAAAAATTTTTATAATCTTTACATAAAACTTTTTGATTTTCACTTCGTTATTGATCTTGAAGCTTGGACGTAATCACGAAAATAGCAGGCCCGAGGCATTTGTGATGAAAGACCCGCGGGGCCAGTAGTTCTACTTTTAACTGGGGCTACTTACCGGTGTGAAGTCCTGTGCAGCGAGATATTCAATAGGTGTGAAAAATAACATTATCTGCTCGAGAATTTTCGAACAACACACGCATAGCTATAGTAACTGGACTTTGCAGTGTTCAAAGTACGCTTTTTTATCCAGCATTCATCGCCTAATAAACTGCTGCGATATAATGCAATCCAGTTACTGAGGGAGACTAATTTGTGGGTAAACTCTTCTACATGCTTTCTAGGTATGCCGCTAGAGTGAATAGCCGGATGGTCTTTCGAAAGGTCGTGGATGTAGGCCTTTTACTGGGTTTTACTCTCTATGTAAGCGCAAGCCTCGCAGCCGACAGAATAGCACTGGTCATTGGCAACCAAAGCTATCCAGATGCACCGTTGGAAAATCCCGTTAACGACGCCATCGCTGTTGGTCGTGCTTTGGGGAACATGGGCTACGAGACTACCGTTGTAAAAGAAGCCAACAGGCAGGGTTTGGAAAAGGCGCTCGATGAATTCAGTCTGGCTGCCGAGAAATCTGATTTTGCGTTGTTCTTCTATGCAGGACACGCTATACAGGTAGACGGCAAGAACTACATGATTCCGGTTGATGCCGAGTTGGAAACTCGGCGCGATATCAATAAACTCGTGGCGCTTGAGGAGATAACAACCGAACTAAGTCTTGCGAACAGTCTTGGCGTAGCCATTATTGACGCTTGCCGAGACAATCCGTTTTCTCAAAATTTAAACAAACGTATAGGACGTTCAATTGCAGGTCGCGGCTTGGCACGTGTAAAGGTTCGCGGTGGCAAATTACTGGTTGCCTATGCTACCGAAGCAGATGCTATTGCCGAGGACGGTCTGGGTAAACACAGTCCGTACACCTCGGCTTTACTAAACCATATACAAGACCCGCAAACCGACGTAAGACTGATGTTTGGTCGTGTGCATGACGAAGTTGTTGCTAAAACCAATGGCCGACAAAGCCCAAACATATACGGATCACTTGGCGGTCGTGAATATATCTTGCACTCTGGCTCACGGAGTGTGCAAGAAAGTGATATCCAACTCGTTGGTGAGCGGTTCAGTGCATTGAAACAATCAATTATTGTCAAGGATCGAAAAGAAATAAAAAATTTGGCAGAACCATCGAAACAATGGAATCGGTATCTAGACTATTTGTTGGATAATTTTGACAGCATTGACTTACAACTCACTACACCTGCTGTAAAAACTGACGAAAATGGAACCATTATTTTCTCAACCATGACGATAAAAGAACTACGATCGGCCAACGGTGATATAAGCCTTCCTTCTAAACAGCTCAGATCGATTCAGATTAACAGCCGAAAGGAAGGTAATAATTGGTCGCCTATTAACTGGTAGTGAACTCACCACAACGGATATAACATGCGAACTAATTCAACAGCAACCAACGTACTTGTTAAACTTAAATGTTCTCTTGTCAGCTTATGTTTGGCAGTGGCGTCCATCAATTCTTCGCCATTGCTCGCGCAAGGAGAAGATGTCGACATTGAAGTTCCGCAAATTACTCAAATTCAAAAGCGCACAGGAGCATTGGGCCAGTCACAAACAATAATCGCAACAGTAATTGATAATCGTGAAGTGCAATACGTGACCCTTCTCTACCGATTCGGGTCAGCCTCGGACTACACTGCTGAACCAATGAAACTAACAACCGGCAATCGCTATGAAGCGACATTGCTGACTGATCAGAAAAGCGCGAAGCTGCTCCAGTACTATGTAGAAACGGCAGATACTTCAGGCAACAGTACTTTCCGCGGATACGCATTCAGCCCCATGACCTTGCAACTGACGCCAGATCTGTTGGAGCCATCCGATGGTATCGCTACCGCAGATGCACCCACTGATCTCAGCGTTACACAGCCTGTCGGGTCTGAACCGGTTAAGAAATCTGGCTCTGGAAACCGAACGCTTTATACGGTACTTGGCGTGCTGGCCGCCGCTGCGGTAGTTGGTGCAGTCGCCGCTGATGGGCGTGATGGTGATCCACCAATTGGTGGTGGAAGCGAGGGCGATACGGTCACTGTTACGTTTACCAGCACAACACCTTAACCTTGAAAAATTACTTTATATCCCCGTTGATATTAGAAAGTGTCGAAAGGCCTGGCACCACTTGCACTGAAGGAGCATTCATATGAACCATGCAACGACTGTTAATCAAGGAGCTGGTGTTTGCAGATTGTCTATCAGTCTGCTATTTACGGTCTGGCTGCAAATGGCGTGCACAAGCGGTAATCAACAGGAAACCGCAGTTGAGCCGATGAAGTTCTCTGTACCGGGAGGTGATGCACTTCTGAGAGTCGTTAACATTGATACCGTTAGAGCACAGATTGAATGGCGGCTGAGTGATGGTAGTGGTACCTCTGAGTCTAGAAATATGACGCGCAGTGGCGGTAGCGAGGTGTGGGAGAGTCCGCCCATTATGTTTACTATTGGTACATCGTATGATGTTTCTGTAGTGTGGAGTGCAACTGGAGTAGACGGTGTTAACGTTGATTATGCACAACAGGACTATTCATACACAAGTACAAGTGAGTCTGGTCAAATAGATTTGTCTGACCAATCTTATAACTTCGACCGTTTTGATGATGATAACGATAACGCGAACAACTACGAGGAACTATTGGCAGAAACACCACCAACAGATGCTGACACCTGTCTGAGCCAGGGCGGCTCTGATCCTGGTTCAACCAATGATCGTTGGAATGACAACTGTACCATTCTTTACGACACCATATCGGCTACTGTAGATGTGGAGAAAAGCCCGTTTTATAAGTCAACTTATGTGCAAGGTATTCAGCGCATTTTGTTCTGCCAAGGATATGCTCCGGCAGGGCAAAATATTGATCTCTTTGCTGACGGTTTATACGGACAATTTAGTTTTGAAGCCGTAAAAGATTTTCAGGAAGCTGAGGGCTTGCTGGTTGATGGTCATATTGGGCCGGCGACTTGGGGTGCACTACAAGAGCTAGTTGATAACAACGAAACATTAGTCTCAGTTCATTCCGATGACAAATACACAGCCTACGGCATACTCCCGTCAGTTACATCGACCTTGCTGATGATCGAAGACTGCTCTCAGGTTACTCACTTTTTTCATCGTTCCAGCGATTCATCTGAGATTGACGGTTGGGAAATGGCCAGGACACCGGGTGAGAACAGCAAAGGTCCATTCTCGATTGCAGAACCTTAAGCGCAATTGGTTTAAAGAGAATTCCACGGCATCATCATGTAGAGTTATTTGCTGCTAAAAATCCATAGAATTTTTTAAGGATTCAGGTGGTGAGAGGCTTAACAAGGATTATAAAAACAAGGATTTAGCCACCAAGTTTTAACTTTAAAGTATAAGTTAACGTGTCACTAACAAACTTATGATAGCTACTTTGCGTTATTCTCTTAACCATGGTTCATTCAGACGACAAAACGCAATCCGACGCCAAGCTGCTCGAAGACCAGGCTCTGGCCCTCGATAAACTGATGCAGCGACTGATTGCGCTGAGACCAGGGCTCAATGAGAACACACAACAGCAACTCAAAGCTGAGTTGTCGCCCGCATTCAATCAGTGTTTTACCAACGATCCTGAACGAATCACCGTCATGAATCCGGTCAGCAGACCGACTCGAATACGGCTGGGTGTGTTGCTGACCGATGCTGGTCTCGACACCATGTATTCGCAGGAGTATGCAGAGCTATCGGTTAGTGACACGGGTAAGCTGTACCTTGTATACCGACGCAGTCAGAGCGGCGACTATGCGATTGAATGGACACCAGCGACGACATTGCCGCCAACCATGATGGATAGTCTCTCCGAGCCTTTGGCCGAAGTGTTGTTGAGCTCTGAGATTGACGAGTCGTGACCCGCACCACTACACAATGGAAGCCGAATAATTACCTAATTTATAAATTAGTTGCTCTGTACTTGATGGGTCTGTTGTTATGTTGCTATCACGACTCAAGCCGTGCCGATTCCACAACAACTGATTCAATACCCCCACCCGGATTACTGTCGTCTGAATTTGATCCCGACAACCTCGGGGTAGTTGGTGTTGCTCATGTAACGGGCGTCATCAATCGTACCAGTCGGCGTTATTTTGAACGCGCAGTGCAGCAAGCCAAAGAACAAGAGCTCAACACGTTGATCGTTCATATTGACACAGATGGCGGTGAAGTCTTCGAGGCGCGTGAGATGCTGCGACTGGCTCTGGATCAAGCCAAAGACGGGCCGAGGCTGATTGCCTTCGTTGACTTTCGGGCAATATCGGCAGGAGCCATGATCGCCTATGGGCACGATGCCATCTTTATCAACGAAACAGCCTCTATCGGCGATATCGGCGTCATTTTTATTTCTCGTGACGGCGAGATGAAATACGCACCAGAAAAAGTTGAAACCGTGGTACGCACGTTACTCACGCAAGCTTCAGAGACGCGCGGGTGGAGCAAAGGTTTGCTCTTGAAGATGACAGCGCGCAATCAGACCTTGTACCGAGTAACACATGCAGATGGACAACAGGAATATATTATTGAAGATGACTTTCCTGGTTTCCTGGCTGCTAACCCGAAGATTGATAGGGACGATAACGCTCAAGTCATTGAATTTCGCGGCGAGGACAGATTGTTAACACTCACTGGGAAAGAAGCCGTTGAACTCGGCATGGCGACAGGCTTTGCGGAGACGCTTGACGATTTGTACAACACTCTGGGTATTGATAAAGATGATGTGATTGACCTCAAACCAACGGCAGTTGAACAATTGGCGTCGCAACTTGCGCTGTTCGCGCCGATGCTTGCAGGTCTTGCTTTGCTGTTTCTGATCTTTGAACTAAAGACTCCTGGTGTAGGTCTGTGGGCAGGGCTTGCAGCACTATTGGGTGGTTTATTTCTGTTATCGCAATACGTGTTAGACCTTGCAAACCACTTTGAATTGGTGCTGCTGATTCTCGGTGTTGTTCTGATCGCCGTCGAAGCCATGACATTCATTGCCGGAGGCCTTTTGGCGTTGGCGGGACTGGTTGCGATATTCGCAGGGCTCGTCTTGATGTTTTTGCCCAACGAATTCGACTATGACTTTACTGACCAGCGCTTTATAGACGCGTTGAGCAGCGCTGGTATCAGCGCTGCAATGTCCATTACCATTATGGCGATCGGTATTGTTTTCTTTATATATAAACTCCCCAAATCACGCCTGGCATCTAAACTCGCCGTCAATGAAGAAATCACGGCCACTTCAGACACCGCTTCAAGCGGAGAAAGTCGTTATTTGGTTGGCCAGGTTGGGGTGGCGATCGATCATCTAAGGCCAGCCGGTATGATCGAGATTGACGGACACGCTCACAATGCCTCAGCCGAACACGGTGCATTTATCGATAAAGGCAGCTCGGTGAGAGTGATCGACATAAAGTTTGGTGAGCTGTTGGTGAGAACGGAAATCGCCAAGCAATTCGGAGTCAACGAATGACACCTGAATCAACTGAAGCACTGCTTTATGCGATCGGGCTGTTGGGTCTTGGCCTGGTGCTATTAATACTGGAAGTATTCATCATATCGTTTGGTTTATTGTCTTTGCTGGCATTAGCTGCGCTCGCAGGTTCAGTATACTTTGCGTTTCAGGTGAACGCGCTAATCGGTTGGCTATTAGTCATCATCGCACCAGTACTGGTGTTTCTAATTGCTCGTTATGGTATCCGGCGTATCAAACAGTCCAGTGTGGTTCCCAAAGAGGAGATAAACGCTGACGCCGGATACCACCATGCTGCAAAAAGAATGGGTATCGAGGTTGGATCGAAAGGTGTGCTCGTAACGCCAACCCGGCCGAGCGGACGTGCGCGCTTTGAGCAAGGCGAGTGCGACGTGTACGCACCTGGATTAGCAATGGAAACCGGTGATAGAGTAGTTGTGACCAGTATCGAGGGACCAACCGTTACGGTAAGTCGAGATGCTGCTGATACATACAATTAGGAGATAACTAATGATTTCATGGAGTCTGATTTTAACAGCAATTGTTGCATTGATTGGCTTTGCAATACTTGCACTGATCTGGAACGCGTTCTTTCTTTGGTGGCAGTCTGTTTTATCCAATGCACCGGTGAGTTTGCTGCAGATCATCTTCATGCGGTTTCGCAAAGTAAATCCGAACGTGATCGTAAACGCACGCATCACTGCCAAAAAAGCCGGTATCGAAATCACAGCAGATCAACTCGAAGCACACTACCTCGCCGGAGGCGACGTGAGGCGTGTCGTTCAAGCGTTAATCTCTGCACACAAAGCAGATCTAGGACTTGAATACGATCGCGCCTGTGCAATTGATCTTGCTGGTCGCGATGTGAAAGAGGCGGTGGATACCTCAGTTAATCCCAAAGTGATTGACGTACCGTCCGGTGCGATGACTAAATCCAGCATTGACGGTATTGCCGGCGACGGCATTCAGCTTAAAGTCAAGGGACGCGTGACGGTACGCACCAATCTCGACCGTCTGGTTGGCGGTGCAACGGAGGAGACAATTGTTGCACGTGTTGGCGAAGGCATTGTGACGACAATCGGGTCTGCCGCAAATCATATGGAAGTGCTGGAAAATCCAGATCGTATTTCCAAAGTTGTGCTTGAACGTGGTCTCGACTCGGGAACCGCATTTGAAATACTGTCGATAGACATTGCTGATATCGACGTCGGTGACAATATCGGCGCGCGCCTTAAGATCGATCAAGCCGAAGCCGACAAGCGTGTAGCCCAGGCACAAGCCGAACGTCAACGCGCGCTGGCTGTCGCCCGCGAACAGGAAATGACAGCGCTTGTTGAGGAAAACCGCGCCAAGGTGGTATTGGCAGAGGCCGAAGTACCTCGCGCCATGGCAGACGCGTTTCGAAGTGGCAACATGGGCGTGATGGATTACTACAACATGCAGAACGTGGTTGCAGACACCAACATGCGCAGCAGTATTGGTCAGGACGACCAAGACCGAAACACCAACCCAGACTCGCCAGATTAAAGATGACCTGTTTTAGGCTATGAGTACAAATTAGCTATGAATACAAGTTCAAATCAAGGACCACCGGATCTCGATGTGGTCTTTCGTCAATTGTTTTCTTTCCTGTTCAAGAAAAGAAACCGGCGCAATCGAGACCCGCGTAGAATTGAACAGGAGCAACACTCTTTCAAACGTTTAATTGAGCGAGGTAAAGAGAAACATCTTGAAAAGAAACGCGAGTCTGGTCGAGCAGTCACCTCAACTGGTAGTGACAGTCGAGCACAAGTTCACAAACAACGCCAGCGCAGTGAAACCAAGGCCGAATCAAGTCCGCGTGTAGACGCTGTAAATAGCAAAACCGAAAACTCTGTCGCGCAACACATCACCGCTCTACAGCGAAGTCAAGTACGCCGTAATGAGACGATCAAAGCCGACAAAACGTTAAAGCAAAAAATCAATGCCAGCTCTACCCGTGAATGGTTACATGATTCACGCACACTACGACAGGCATTCGTGCTCAAGGAATTGCTCGAACCACCGGTCGCACTTCGAAAGCGTGATCGTCGACGTTTTTCGTGATTAAAACTGAACGTAAGATTAGGTTTAGCAGAGCGCCAACAGTTACTGACCATTTTTATCTAGTCTGTACAACTGTTGATAAAGAAAGATACCTACAACTCAACAACAGAGCAGTCATCAAACTGCGCTGTGTCTTCAGAGTACAAGGTCACAGCGCCAATTCTGCCCTCAAAAGGTGTAAATAGCTGCGTCTGGTAGGTTTGGAAAAAATTACGAGCTACCGGCTTAAGATCACTTGCCAATGCAGTGTAGGATTCATCCATTAACGTCAGCGACATGCTTGAATAGTGTGTGGCCTCTGACTTTGAAAGACAGGATAACTGATACGTCTTGCCTGGCGTCAAAGGGAATTCCTGATAGAGACAACCGGAATCTTTTACCTGGATTGCACCGTTCCCATTCGCAGCATCTGACGTTGCACTGGTTAGCGCTGGTTGCGAACAATCAATCCAACTTGTTTTACCTTGTTCGAAATCACCGTTGCTTATAAGACTGCTGGTTGGTGAAACCGGTGGCACTGTTGGTGGAGTCGTCGTTGCATTAGAATCTTGTACCAATTCACAGCGATCAAACAGAGCGGTTCCTTCGCTGTAAAGCGTCACGGCACCAAAGACTGCATTAGCAGGAGCAGCAATGGTCGAGAGTTGCTGTTCAAATTCGAGTGAACCGACAACAATACTTCCACCAACTATTTCGTCATAATTCTCATCAAGCATTTGCAGAGACAAACTTGTGTATTCCAATGCACTACCGCGTGCATGACATCTCAATGAATAGTTTGCCCCCGGCTGCACAGTCACCGTTTGAAACAGGCAACCACCCGATGATACTTTCATGCTGGAACTACCTTCTACACTCGCCGAAGCAGATGATGTATTTGTCGCTGCCGCACAATCTGACCAAGCCTGTTTACCCTGCTCAAAACCGCCGTTGACCAGTAGTGAATTGGCTGACAACACAGGAAGTGTCGGTCCTGAGTCTAACGGTGGTGTAACCGGGGCAGCTTCAGTTCCTAGGCTGATCATTTGCGCATGCGATGGTGTGCCGTTTGAATCGTGCACGAACAATAAGTAGTAACCAGGTGGCGCTACATTACCTGATGCTGGCATTGTCACCGACAGTGAGTTTGCATCGACGACAAAATCTAATTCAAGGAACCGCTGATCCATATTGAACCCGTGGGTGATGCCGCCGGTTTTTATCATTGTAATTCGTTTAATATCACTATTGTTGCCGGTACGTACAGCTACATTCTGCCCCCATGATGCATTGTCTGGCGCATAGGAAATTTCCGGGCGATCTGCAAGCGTACCGTTTTCATCAAAAAGATAAGGCGGAGAAAAAATTTCACCGTTGAGATTATGCAATGGACCGGGTGAGCCACCACCGGCCAAAAGAACACGCCCATCATTTAATAAAATAGCGGTGGAATGATACAGACGCGGCAATTCGTGTCTAGAGTATTGCGACCACTGACCCGTCGCAGGATCCCACACTTCGGTACCCAGTGATGCCGTAACATCGTCGTTCAACTCATAGCTACCACCAACCATCATGACTTTTCCATCGGCCAGCAATACCGTTGAGGCCCACGCACGTCGAGATTGAGCAAGATCTTCTGTGCGCGAAACGACAGGTGTTCCGGATGTTGTGTCTATAACCACTGCACCGATACCATGATTTGAAATGCCGCCAGCATGGAGTATTTTTCCAGGTTCAAACATGGCTGCAGTGGCGGAGGTTCCATAGGAGAATCCAGGTAATTGGCCAGCATCAGCAATGGTTCCGGTGCCGTCGGTGGACATAATGTACATACTCCTACCCGATACACCAAAAACGTTTCCATTTGGCATAACAAACTGACGCGGATAAAAAAACTTGTACGCTGACAGGCTCGCGTTGTCCAATGTACGCCATGTCCCGATCGTGGACGAGTACACCTCTGGTATGTCTGTGAGTAAGTTATTGCCATCACGCCCTGCCGACACAAGGATATCCCCGTTTGGCAAAGTAGTTGATGTTGGGTACCAACGCTCATAGTTCATATCGTTGGCACGACTTACTTCCTGGCTTGCGGCATTGAATAGCATTGCATCCTCAATGCCTGAGTTGTTACGACCGAGTGGTCTTGCGTCACCACCTGATATGAGTACGTTGCCAGTATCAGGCAGCAGCGTCGCTGCACTACAAAAAGAATCTACCTGCGCAATTCCCTGAATATTCGTATGCGATGACGGTGTGATTCCCAACGCCGGGTCCCAAACATTGTATTCCATAGCACCCTGCATTCCGGAGCCGCCTGTGCCATAGGTCAGTAGTTTCCCGTCAGATAACATGACCGTATGAATCGCTATATGTGGCCAGTCCAATCTGCTGGACCATCGACCGGCGAATGCAGGGTCTTCATAACAAACCAGTCCCATTCGTTCTATTGATGATTGAACATTTCCGTACAGTCCAGTTGCTACAGCACTTTCGGCGCATTGTGGTCTGGAAGATGGCGTAGTGGTATTCAGGTTGCCGAGCTCTTGCAAAGAAACTCTGTCGCCTACAGTAGTGAGTCTGCTGTCCAATTTGCGACAGTTTATTTCCAGGTAAGCAGGATAATCGTTAGCCAAGTCACTGGTAAACCCGACTACCGCATGACCCGTTGGACATACCCGCGAAAAGGCCTGACCATCATTCGAACCGGCCGCGTTTTGCGCAGTGGTTGGGTTATCCGTCCAGCGACCAGTGTCATCTGCAGTCACACAGATCGCTTGAAGCCGATTAACACGATTTGAATAATGACCTGATACTCCCGATAGCACTTTACCGTTTGTGCAAGAGAGTTCAAACTCGTTTCCTCGAGCCGCGCCAACGGTTCCACTGCGTGCATGAATTCGTCCTATTGGCGGTAGTGCAAATCCCAGAGAAGCGCCGGGCTCGCGTGGCTCACCTTTTTGCACATGCAGTAAATCCAAATCAAAATCTTCGATCGGTTCAACAAGCTCGGTAGAAGCGTTGTCGCCATCACCTTTTGAGTTACAGCCAGCGAGTAGAACTGCGAGCATTACAAAACTTACTCGGAGCAACGGACAGGTTTTTTTGTATCGGGAATTCATAGCAGAAATGATGAAGCCATAGTTCAGCAATATCCGCTTGAATCAGTGCAGACAATCGATATCAACGGGTTCAAACGAATGTGGCTATTTGCGGAAGATCAGGCAATTTCTATACCAGTGCCAAGACCAGTGAGTTCACAACCAGATTGGAGCTTCAGAACAGTAATACCAAGTCACAATGCTGGCTACGCGCGCCTGAAATAGAGAGTGGATATCAATATTGCTGAGGTTTTGCGAATGCTTTTGACGGGTAAACCTGCCTCATCACATCTTAATGACTATCAAATGTTAACGCAGTCTCATAATTCCACAGCACGCCATCCTTCAACGCGATAGAATTGTCCTAACAACGAAACAATCGCAATGCTTGAGCAATCCAATTCATCTATAGGCAGGTTCGACAAGTCTTTCTTGATCCACATGATCAAGGACTTTTTTTTGGTTCTCGTGCTGGTTTCCATTATTGAATTTGCCTTTAAGGCAGGTAAGGTTTATTGGGATTATCAGACTAATGGAGAGAGTCAGGCGCTGGTGGTTGCTGAGGAGATTTCAGAAAACGTCGTATCGATCATGACCAACTCTGGCGGGCCAGTGGCCGCAAGAACGATCTACCCGATACTTGAAAAAAACTGGACAGATCTCGGCTACGAAATTGCCATTGTTCCCTCCGCTATGACCGTGGAGAGTATTGAAAAATCATTCTCATTCGTGCCAGAAGGCATTCCCATCGACGGCATGGCAGATGAAGAACACAAGACCGCTACTGTAGCCATTACAGCGAGTGAGGTTTGTCTCTCTTGCCACATAGGAGCAGAGACAGGGGATGTTCTAGGCCAAGTGACTGTTCGCAACTACCTCGGTCGTGATTTTGCTATGTGGTGGGAAGATGTCAAAGTCTCACTTGCACTGTCGGTCGGCAAAATCGTATTGCATTCTATTCTTCTATTTCTCATTCTCAGAGCACGCATGGAACCATTACTGCGACTTAGATCAGTGGTGAGCACCCTGTCAAAAGCCTACACAGATCTTAATCAACGCGCAGAAGTGCGTACCGCTGACGAGTTTGGTGTGCTCGCGCGCGACTTGAACGTATTTCTCGATCGCATTAGCCGGTTGGTTGAAGAATTAGATGGCGTGCTACACAAGGTGGTCAACGTCAACGACGACATCATAAACATTCAGGGTGACTTACGCTCAAGGATTGACAACGTTGTGCAGAACACGCGCAATATCGAGCGTGCCGCAATGATCACTGCTAAGCGCGAACCCAAACTTTCCAATGATTGGTTTGATGCTGTTAAACGTTCAATACTTGAATTGGATGCTGAATTGATGAAAGCAAGCGTTAGCCCAAGGGCAACACCTTTGCTGGAAAATTTGCGCTCAGTTGTAGCTAATGCAGAAACGCAAATCAAGAATTCTGAACGAGTGTACCTGTCACTTGCCGACCTGGGCGATGAAGCAGATGCACTGAAAAGACCCATGGCAGAGATGATTCGTCTGGAAGAACGCATGCAGGCGATTATCGAAACTGGCACACAACTGGTGGGCCGACTGCGGCCTTCGGATGGCGATAATATTAAGTATAAAATGGACTAACAAAAATAAGCATTACTAAAATTGGCTAGATTTGACTAATTGCGCCATTAACGCGCCAATGCCCGGCGAGTTGACAACCAAATCGGGGCTTCATAGCAGCACCTCTAATGCATGAAGCGGGCTAACCGTGTCTGAATTGGATACGCCTGAGCATATGAACGTTCAACGCAAGAGTGCCTTGCAATAATAAAATAGAACCTCAAAATAACTGACTCATTAAGGCTTCGGTGGGTTTACTAATCAAATAGCGCCAAAACATCATCCGTTGATAATCGACTAAACACTTCTTCATTGTTCTTTTCAACTGTAGCATCGGCCAGTGACTGCTTGCGCTGCTGCATGGCAACAATCTTTTCTTCCACGGTATCTTTAACCACCATTTTGTAAACAAACACAGGCTTGGTCTGTCCGATGCGATGTGCTCGGTCTGTGGCCTGGCGTTCGACCGCTGGATTCCACCATGGGTCGTAATGAATAACCGTGTCGGCTGCCGTCAAATTAAGCCCGGTGCCACCCGCTTTTAAACTTATCAGGAACAACGGTGTCGATCCGCGTTGAAAAGCATCAATGACCTGATCTCTTTTTCTTGTCCGGCCGGTTAATTTCACGTAGTCAATAGATCTTGATTTTAATTCGGATTCAAGTAATCCAAGCATTTCAGTAAATTGCGAAAACAACAATACTTTTCGCCCCTCTGCCACCAACTCCTCAATCATCTCTATAACGGCAGTCGTCTTGGCTGAATCCACCACTCGCTTCGCAGCTGCAAGCTTTACGAGCCGTGGATGACAACAGGTTTGCCGCAGTTTCAAGAGTGCATCGAGCATCTCGATATGGCTGCGCGACAGTCCTCGCTCACTCATCAACTTTTTCACCCGCTTTTGCATAGAAATACGAATGGTTTCATAGAGCTTTGCTTGTTGCGAACCTAGCGATACATATCGAACAATCTCGGTTTTGCTGGGCAGCTCGGTGGCGACATCCTCTTTGCGACGGCGTAATATAAAAGGCCGAACGACTGCATTTAATCGACCTTGCTTTTCAACGTTTCCATGCTTTTCAATCGGTGTTCGAAACGTTCGCGCAAACTGCTTTTGACTGCTCAACATGCCAGGAAGAAGAAAATCAAATAGTGACCATAATTCGCCTAAATGATTCTCTATTGGGGTACCAGTAAGACATAACCGTCGCTCGACCGGATAACTTTTAATCGCTTGTGTCACTTTCGCGTTGGGGTTTTTAATGTACTGCGCCTCATCAAGCACCATCATTTTGAATCCATGCTCAACCAAAATGTCTACGTCTCGCAAAGCCAAGGTATAACTGGTCACAACGATACTCGACGGCTCGTTGTTAAGCGGTACATCATGCCGGTCTGAACCGTGCCATACCCGCACGTCAATACCGGGTGTAAATCGCCGCGCCTCACGTGCCCAGTTACCCAGCAAGCTGGTGGGTGCGATGATAAGAAACGGACCGTTACGGTTTTTCTTGTTCCGACGTGCGGTACTGTTCACCAGATGTTGAATATGCGCCAGTGCTTGCACTGTCTTACCTAGCCCCATATCATCAGCTAAGATGCCGTTAAGGCCAGATTGTTCTAAAAGATTGAGCCAACCAACACCCAATCTTTGATAATCTCGAAGCGTAGCATCAAGCCCAATGGGCACTTCAGCGCTTACAATAACCTCAGTCAGATCACCTTCAAAAGCGATTAGGTTATCCACCAACTCAAACAGGCATTGCTCACCTTCCCAGTGGTTTTCAACACCAGCATCGTCGAGTTGATCTCGCAAGCTCGCAAATCTTAGCGCCTGGACTTTTGATACACTTTTCTGATGCTGTAATAAATCCCCATCGTATAACTCTTGCATCGTGGCCAGCACAGGCTTTAAAACCGATTCAGGCACCTCTAGCCATTGACCACTTTGCGCCTGAAAACGCAACGCACCTTGTCCACCAGTTTTTTCCAACCAGTGCGCCAACATGGGCAACAACTCATACTGATGATCTTCATGCTCGAGCATCATTGCCACATCAAACCAGCCGTTTGTACTGCTATCCAGCGATGTGTACACCGATGTAACTGGCTCGAGATCAACTCCCACGGGCGGGTTAATCTGCACATCAAAACCGATTTGCTCAAGCTGCTCAACAACCGAAAGCAGTTGCTCAAACGCGTTAAAGCAACCTCCCGGGTCTCGTCTCACTGGCTGATGATCGGCCGCGGTAAATCGGTCAAGATTGCGCGCAAGACAAGGCTCAAACGCTGGAAGTAGTTGTCGGAACTGTTGATAGAAATTAAACTCGGACTCATGTTCACGCACAACTACCCGCGAGATTCCCGACTCTATGAAAACATCACTGGTAGTCGATGTCTTGTGCAGTTCAACTGGGAACCTCAACTCACCGTAAGTCATTACACAACTCAGCACCCAATTTGCCACATCGAGTGAATCATCAAGCGCGTAGGCCATCACCGCAGGTTGTAGAGTCTCTGTAACTATCTCGATATCTGGAGCCACAGGCAACGGTAGCATTGCATCAGGAATGGCAACCGCGATCTCGTTACTTAGCTTCTGCGCATCCTCCACCGGCAGTTCCGGTGCTGCTAGTAGCAATGCCAATGCCGACGCCGCTATATTGGTTTCAATAACACCGACAGTTCCTGAAGCCGAATGCAGATACCAGGGTGGATCGCAGTAAATCGCATGCCATTCGTCGACACCTTCAAGTGTTGGTTTAACTTGCCAAATCGATCGAGCACGGTCTTCAACCCAATCAACGGTTAGGTTTCGTGCAGGCCCTCGCTTGAGCGCACTGGCACGCTCATCTGTTAAAAAGAGTCTTCCAGTAGCAACGGCCAGTTTCATCACGACATCACCAAACACGCCATTCAATCGATAAGGGGGATTTATGCCATAGCCGTATTGTGTTGAGTCCGAATTGGTTTCCATAACTCGAATAGTGTCCAGCACAGCAATATCTTGTTTGACCACTTCACCGCCGTAATAGCTACCGTATTTGCTCAGCTTGAATTTTTGCCCTTTGGAGAGTTGGCCGTTTTGTAAACGCTTGGAGCGCAAAACGTTTAACTCAACACCTGTCGTGTTTGCTTTCGCACCACCTACAAAGCTGAGCGTGTAAATCAGGCAATCAAATTCAGGTAAAACCGAAGTTCCGCCTTGGGTCAGCGTGCGAGCATGTGCAGCAATCAGTTGCTTTTTCCATAACTCGATAGGTGTACTGGAGGAATGAGAACCGATGGACGTGGCAACGCCAGTGTACTCTTCAAGCGCAGCTTGCAATGCCAGCAAACAAGCAGCCCCGTGCTTACACTGCATCCCAACCGGGCAGCTACAATCGGTGACATAGTATTCGGGCTCAGGGTCGATGAAGACCGAATAAGGATGCTGATCGGTACCTTGTACCAGGGCCACAAATTCCTGAACATCTTCATCCCAACCCATACTGACAATAAGCTGATTTTCAACAATGCCTCGCGCACGCTCCAGGGTTACCGCTGAGAAGTGTTTTTTTAGATCACGGGTTTCAATACTCGGTAGTGAAGCGACATTGATACCGCTGTTGAGGAAATCGGAGAGTTGCACGTAATAATATTAGAAGTAAGGTGGTTCTAAATAATGCACATACAAGGACTTTCGGAAAGTATTATTTGCATGACATGGCAGCTTGACTGAACATTTTACCTGTCATTGCGTCGCTGTGTCGATAGTGTGCTTTAGATAAAAAAAAGGCAAGAGCGCCAAGGCTGCAACGAGAAACCGCAAGTACAATCGACCCCAGCCGGTTACGAGATAGTACATAGTCAGCATATTCTCCTTTCAATCCGTGTTGTCGTTTATCCGCAGCTTGAGGTTAGTGTCTACATTACGTAATAATTCAGATTGATCGTATGCCCGTGAATTGCACAATATTGGACGCTTTGGTCAATTTTTCATCATGCTCTACAGTGCCTAATCAGTCAAAGTTAGTTGCGGTAGCAATTCAATCATAAACACCTGGGGGCGGTGATAGTTATCTTGTGGTGCCAATGTGGTGTAACAAAAAAAGGCACAGACTGATCTACCTAGTGTGGTGTAACAGGCAAACGTACGATTAGTAATTTGAACAACAACGCTTATTAATTTCTAATCAGGGTGAAAACCTCGCCACTCAGTAGCTCGTACTGTAACAGCCCTACACCTTTGGCTAACAACATGCGAACCCATTTAGCATCGTCAACCACTTCACCAGTAGTAAATCGATTACTGTTATCGATGAATTCATGCTGAAGCAGGTCGGTATAAACCACTCCGTTGATGGTTGCTTCAGGAATATAAGAGATTTTGTGTGAGTTGTTATCATCATCCGATAGACTCAACTGATTGTGTAGCTCCAGATCATACACCTGAAACTGTATTGACCTGAAAGTGTCGACTGAATTGCCGATCGGATTCTGAACATCGACATACAGACTGACACGTTGATTTTCTATGGTGCTATCTACACCGATGTCGTCCTGTACGAAATCAAAAACGAATGCAACATCCGAGTTCGATTCCACGTACAAGTATTGCGCTTCCTCTAAACAACCGACCGAGTTTGGGCCTGAACCTCTAAAGGTTTCTACTCTTGGCTCACTCCTGAAAATGGACTCTAGTAATTAACTTTTCTGACCACCGGCTGAACCAGTAAAACTTCTCACATCATCTAGACCATTATTCTCAGTCCAGATTTCAGCAAGTGGATGGTGAAAACCAATAAAATATCGTGTGCCTCATTTACAATGGCTAGCGTTTGAGCAGAAATAGCATAAGTGTCCTGGCGAAG
>CAYTJF010000080.1:0-20933 GCA_964437945.1 uncultured Granulosicoccaceae bacterium | reverse complement strand
CCGGTGTCGACGTTACGATCGTGAGCCGACGAGGGCTATTGCCAGAGGCTGAGCCCGAAATCGGCTTAGCGCTAACCGAATACTTTCAAGATGAAGGCATTCGTGTGGCTACATGCGACGTTTATCGTGAGATCAAGAAAACGAATACCGGCCTCGAACTTACGGTAGAGACCGATGATTCTCAACAAGTACTGGATGCTGAGAGGCTTCTTGTTGCCACAGGCAGAACACCCAATACAAAAAGCTTAAATCTGGCCGCAGCGGACATCCGCATTCAAAAGAATCACGGCATCGAAGTAGATAGTCACATGCGCACATCTCGAGAAGGTGTTTATGCTGCCGGTGATGTTACTGGTACAGACCAATTTGTGTACATGGCAGCGTATGGAGCAAAGATCGCAGCGCGTAACGCAATGAATGGTAATTCACTCACGTATGACAATGCTGTGATGCCCGCCGTAGTATTCACCGATCCTCAGGTGGCCAGTGTTGGGTTAACTGAAGCAGAAGCAAAATCGCAAGGTTATGAAGCCAGAACATCTACACTAACTCTGGACAATGTACCCCGAGCGCTGGCAGCTCGTGACACCCGTGGCCTGATAAAACTTATTGCTGACGGTAGTACCAACAGGCTACTGGGCGCTCAGATATTGGCACCAGAAGGCGCGGACAGCATTCAAGCTGCGGCCATTGCGATTAAAGCCGGGATGACGTACCAGCAGCTAGGTGAAATGATTTTCCCTTATTTGACCACTGTTGAAGGATTAAAACTCGCCGCACAGACGTTTGAATTGGATGTAAAAAAACTCTCTTGTTGTGCGGGTTGATGGGTATGCCTATGGAATTGGGGTTCTTCGAGTTTTAGTGTCGCAAGGACTGCAATGGGTACCTATGGTCTGCAAATATTGTGACCGGGTCGATTTTACGTTTTGACTGGCGTGATGCGTTAGTGATCGTTTAGCCTCGAACCCTCATTCGCTGGCATCGGCAGTGTTATCGTACGCACTGGCGAAATAAGCCGCAGACCGGTAGGCCTGAAATACGGACGGAACTAGAGCGACTTTGTCTGCTGTTCGCCTTCGTACTGATCAAACATGGATCCAGGCAATTGATTCACACCAACGTCACCGCTAATCGAACGACAGATTGGTCACGCCAGCAGATTCGCGAAGCCATTCCATTACTTACTCCATGACCGTGACTGCGTGTGGCCCATATCTGTAGTGACCAGTAACAATCGACTGCGGGTGCCACCGTTGAAGTTGCTGTGTCGACATAAAACCCTAACGGTGGCTTCTATTCGACAAGAAACAAGTACTTAGGGTCAATGTATTGAAATCTGGACCCGCTTATGTTCTGGAAGCCAAAGGTCCACTAGTTGACACCACCCATATACGGAAAATAGTACAGATTTGTTTCAATCGTGCTATCGAAAACCTATCTAAAAAAGGACTCGAAGAAGATGCTGATGCAATGATGGATGCCACAGTGCACTGGTTACGACACACGGGAATTTCAGATGATGTGCAAAGGCGGCCTAGGGAACATGTAAGAGATGATGCCGGACACAGCTCCAGCGCCATCACAGATCGGTACGTGGATATTGAACTTAAAGAGCGTCATAAATCAGCTAAAAGAAAAAAGATTCGAGCCGATTGAAAACGAAAAAAACAATGCCAGTAGCTGATCAAACGGTTACCATCACTCAACAGAAATCTAGACCCGCTTAAGTAATAGAAACCATAGTACAATATCGAAAAAATAGACGCATCTTGCATAAACGCTATCCTAAATTAAAATAACGTCCTGGATGCACGAACAATGAATACTATTAGGAGTCTACATGAAAAACGCTTTCACTATGCTGCTAGCAAAAGTTGTTGCTTTATCGTTGTTTTCTTCGTTCATTTTCTCGTCGCAGGCACAAGCGTTTCTGGTGTCTGATTTTGAAGGTAATCGTGTGGAAATCAACGATTACCTTGGCAAGGGTCGTTGGACTATTGTGATGTTGTGGCAACTTGACTGTGTGCCGTGTGAGCAACAAAAGCCTGCAGTAGAGGCATTTCATAACAAATACAAATCGTCCACAGCACATGTGGTTGGCCTGGTTATAGATGGCCACGAATTTATGCCTAAAATCAAAGCATTTTTAGATAAAAAACCGACCGCATTTCCAAGCTACGTTGTTTTTGGTGATGTGTTTCATGATCAGATAGTGGAAGAGACTGGCAAGAATTTCCCAGCTGCACCAGGCTATCTTATTTACGCACCCGATGGTGAGCTCAAATGGGCTATAAATAGCCGAATTAATATCAACGAGCTTATTAGCCACATCGAAAATCAGTTTGGCGGCTGAGCATTTTAGTCAGGGAACCACTCTTAACACTCAAGACTACATCAATTATAAGTCGCTTAAGCGGACTTACGAAGCTGACTCAATTAGCAGGTGTGCTGCTTGTCGCGTTTGGCGAAAGCTTGATTTCAATGCCAACAATAAGGAACGACAAATTGCAGTCAGTGACACACACTGCTTACAGCGCTAAAGCGCTGGCGTCGCTATCACGGACTGACGGCCCTGCCCTCACCGGCTGATCAAGCACCATTGCTTCCGTTGCGTCGAGGGCAAGGTCTGCTGCAGAACACCACACACTTGAGAAACATCGTCCAGTGTTGCTTTGATCGCGCCATTGAATAATTGGCTTAACAAGAGCTTAAAGAAGATAGCGAGGCGATGATGGACGCCATGGTACACTGGTTACGGCACACAGGGATTTCAAACGATGTGAAACGACGGCACCAGGGAGCTGATTCAAGAATAGGCCTGTGTACTTGACGCCCATAAAAACCACCAATCCTTATGGCTCATATATTCTGACTGCTTGAGCGACGGCGCGTATCGTCCGCGCCGGTACATCGCCCATAACAGTGGTAAACGCTGTGCCTGTCTTTCGCCCGAATGCGACCATATTTCCCAGTTTAGACAAACCGAGAGGAGCTTCATCTGATGGGTCGTAGTCAAACTGCACATAGACTGAGATTGAAGCCATGCCATCGGTCAAAAATATGTGACGCACATTACCTGTGATGGTTGGAATGGGATGACTCATTTCGGAAACTTTGCGAAAGCCCTTTGGCAAAACATCAAATTGTACTTTTTTTTCAGTAGCATATGAGACAGATTCTGCTTCGGCATAACGTTCCTTTTGGAATTTCAAATTTTGAAGCTTATCCGAAACGTTGTCGATAGTAATATCGCGACCAAATCGAATATCAGTGAACATCATCTGCTCGACCGGATAGCCGCTATCGTCGAGCGACATAGATTTAAGCAACATTTTGGTTTCTTTGTCGATCCACACCCTGTAGCTGAACCTTTCCTTATCGCTGGCGACTATCTCAACCACGAAAGTCTCTATTCCCGCAATTCGATCGTCGGGAAGCAGTCTATATTGATAATTGCTGTTGAGTGTGAACTTGAATCCCGCGCCATGTGTTCGATCTTGAGCCTTCAAAGTAATGACGGACTGACTATCAGGCCAGATGCACGTGACCATCTTACTGTTTCTAAATATTTCACGCGCTTCTCCGTTTAAGGATTTCAGCTGCTCAATGGTCTCTGTGCCATCATTAACCTGCTTGGTATTTAGTGTGTCAACTACCGAGCCCGACAAGATGACAAATATGCCTTCGTATGACAAAGTTTGAAGGGATTCCGACATGGACTGAATGAGTTGACCCGGGTCATGGGTGTTATCGGATGCTTGCGCAATGCCATACGTCACGAATACCGAAATTGATATGATAAATACGGATAAACAAGCCCGAATTGAATCGTATGACTTAAGTAGCTTGTGCCGTCGCGGTGGATATGGCGGTTTACCCTTATTCATTTGATCACCTAACGTGAGCATTATCACTGGTTAATTGGTGCTCTCTTAGTCAGCAATACGGTGAAGATGTTCCCAACCGCTGAAATCTATCGTGACGTAATTTAAATGAGTTGGACACGAGTAAATTGATTAAGAGTAAAAAATCAGACCATTCGATGCATCAGTGAAATTTGCCGCCGAGATGCTGGAAACATCTAATGGATTTGGAATGGTGAAACCAGTTGACCATCGATATGGTGATTTCGTGTTGACGGAACAAATGCAGACCTATGTCTCGAGCTCGTCCATCGCTTTTAACACCAAAAACTGCACTTGGTTGCCGTTAGTCATGGTACTCACGGGAAACAACACTGCTAGACGTGTTTCAGTTTTAATTTTCGTGTCAATCCTGCAAGTTAACAGATTGTGTGATACAAAAATATTTGCTCCCGAGGCTTGAACCTCTAGCTACTAGAGCTGATAAAATGTCCTATTATTTAACGGGGCGCTGCCGAATTTACGGGTCAGGCAAAAAATTCGTTGCCGCTGGATGGGCGCTTACCTAAGTCTGCCGTTGAAACATCTTTGCTCGGCGGGCCGTTGACCCTGTGAACCCTGCAGTGATGCATTCTGGTACTGCAAGACTTCGTACTTGTAGCCCTAATGAGTTTCTCTGTATCCGGTTAGCAGCAGTAGCACTTAAGATCGCCAGGACAGATGACATGAACGCAACACAAAACTTGTCGAGTGAAGCAGCATCAGCCTCCAGCAATTCTGGCTGGTGGCTGTTATTTGCTGCCTGGCTCATTTCCCTGATAGCGAGCTTGAGTGCGCTGTTCATTGGCGAAATACTTGGGCAAGAGCCGTGTAATCTATGCTGGTATCAGCGCATCGCGATGTTTCCACTGGCCTTACTGCTGGGCATCGCTATCCTGAACAACGACACGACGGTTCGTCGCTATGCATTGCCAATGGCTGCGGCCGGCGGGGCCATCGCGTTATGGCACACTTTGGTTTATCTCGGCGTGGTCAGCGCTGCCATAGTGCCCTGCAGCGCCGAAGGGCCGTCGTGTACAGGCGAGGGTATGACCATCCTGGGCGGAATTCCACTGCCCGTGATTTCACTGACGTGTTTTGTGGTTATTACGATATTGCTTTTCCAACTTCCAGGAACGAACAGAAATGAATAGACGCACACTTGTAATCGGTACCATCGCTGCCGCTGTTGGAATTTTCAGTCTGGGCGCATGGCTCGTTCAGCAGAACCAACCCGAGCCTCTTGCTGCACCTGCCGTCAGTGACGGAACACCACTGGTCCGGCCCTCTGCACCGATCATAGGTGAAGAAAACGCACCCGTGACCATTGTCGAGTTCTTTGATCCGGCGTGCGAAGCCTGTCGTGCATTTCATCCAATCGTCAAGAGCATCCTCGACGAACACCCCGGACAAGTTCGCGTGGTCTTGCGTTATGCCGCGTTTCATCACGGCTCAGACGAAGCGGTGAAAATACTCGAGGCGGCCCGACTGCAAAATATGTTTGAGCCCGTGATGGAAGCCTTGCTGGAGGCACAACCCCAATGGGCTAATCATGGCGCGCCCCAGCTTGACTTGGCCTGGAAGGCTGCAGCGGACGCCGGTCTGGATGTGACGGCCGCTCGTGCTGTAATGGATGACCCTGAAATCGTGAGAATACTCGAACAAGACGCTGCAGATGTTCAGGCCGTTGGCGTCAAGCAAACACCAACATTCTTTGTTGATGGACGCCCCATGATGAGATTTGGTGCCGATGAACTGCGCGAGATGGTGAAGTTGCAGGTTGAGGCGAAGGGCACTTGAGCGTGGCAGCTACGTCGGAGCTATCTGAATGCTCGACAATCTCATCCTACACACAACCCTTGAGCTGTTTATTCAGCCCATGCGTGCACTGTGTTTTTAACAGTTCTGTAAATGGATGATTAACTGTACTGGCGATATTCAAGAAGCCACCGTTATTTTAACCGGTACTGAACAGCAGCTACCATGAAAATTCACAGCCCCACCTGACAACGGCGCCTTCTGATTTCAGCCACATTCGTTGACCTTGCATCATCGATAATAAATAACCGTCTTACAACCAGTTCACTTATTACGTGTATAAGTCGAATTAATGGTTCTAGATAGCCCAATGAAACGAGGCACTTGTGATTTATACTCAAGATAAGCATCTCCATAATTCTGAGCTAACCACCTTTCCTCGATAAATGGAGCTATAAAATAAACAACAGACCACACAATCAGTAGCACCCAAACATACCCAGAACCTATAAAAATACCCCACCCAATCATGCCCGCAAAAGTAGCGACATAAACTGGATTTCTACTCCAGAGATACAACCCTTCTTTACGCAAACCTCCCTTACCTCCATAAGAATTCATTTTGCCAAGCGTTACGTAGGATAGGTAACAGGCAGTGCCAATTCCTGTTGAAAGAAGAATGAAACCGAATATCAGGGGAATCTTTCCGCGCATGGAATCGAATTCTAAATAGGACAAGAGAATTAGCCCAATAACAAAAGATCGAAAAAGTACCCAAAACAACTTGTGTTGCCAGGTACCGGGTTCTGGCGGTGGAAAGAAGCGATATCGATCTGAAAACAGACCAGGTGCACACAAAATCACAAGAGAGAGGATCGCGAGTAGCGACAAAAAGAATACAACTTTTAGCATGACAGACGATTAATTACTATTGGACTCTGCGCTGAAATGTGCTCGCGTTGGTTAGACAAATACACGTCGTTATCACGCTTCTGACTTTGCTCTGTCAATAATTGCTTGATGCTCTGATTTAATAGGCATACGCTTGATAGGACTAACATTTGCTCCACCAGTATTGCCTGCGGGCACCAGACCGAATGCCGTTTTAGTTGCAGCACCAACGATACGCAATACCTGACCGAATAATTCTTTCTTTTTTGAATTGCGTAACGCCCAAAGCAGCATAAGCCAATGCACCTTTACATGCCAGTAAGTGGACTCCTGACCTAGTACATGCGCATTTTCTAAATGTCGAAACTCAAGTTCTGGATTTCCAGCTTGTCTGGCATGAATTGCTTGCTCCAATTCCGCCTTTACGAACGGTGCAATATTTGTTGAGAACTTATTAAACATAAGGGCCTCTTTGTAATTGTGTGACGGTTAACTGAGCCAATTTCGTATGTCTGCAACTTCCAGGTTGGCCTTCCAGAGACTAAAAAGCAAAACCGTAATCAACAATATAGCTAAATCCGCTTACACGTTTGTGGTTGCTGATTTATATTGCAAGTGTCGTTGCCGAGTATTTCGGCCAGTTCCAGAGCATCCATTTTTAATGTTCCCTTTGACACAATTTGTGATCAGCCAGTGCTTTCAAAACATAGCAGTCTGCAGACACTCCTTCTCCATCACAACCGGCCGATATTCGCGCTAGCTCCTTCTCTAACATTTTCAATTTTCTGATCTTTGCACGAACGTCAGTAAGCTGGGCCATTGCTATATCAGTTGCCTCACAGCATGATCGATCCGGGTGTCCCTGAAGCTCAATTAGTGAGCTGATGGCTTCAATAGAAAACCCTAGCTCTCTGGCGTGCTTGATGAAACTCAAACGCTCCAGCCCGGCGGAATCGTAGCGTCGCTGATTGCCTTCTGTGCGCTCGAAAGGCTCCAATATCCCGATTTCCTCGTAATAACGAATTGTCGGGACTTTTACTAGCGTTAGTTTTGAGAGCTGCCCGATAGAAAACATAAAATCTCCTCTTGAACCTCTAGTCACTAGAGACAATATACTACAGTTGGCAAATCATAAAAGGTTGATTCTGATGGCATGTTGCGGACACGAAGCCAAATTCGAGGGTCTCTCTGCAGACTATAAACGGCGCTTATGGCTGGTGATAGCACTAAACGCGATTATGTTTGTCGTCGAGATGACAGCTGGACACATCGCCAAGTCGCAGGCACTTCAGGCAGACGCCCTGGATTTTCTGGGTGATTCGCTTACTTACGGCATCTCTCTAGCGGTGATTGGCGCGTCTATTCAGGTGCGCACCAATGCCGCTCTAGTAAAAGGCATTAGCCTGTTGCTGATGGGCTTGTGGGTATTTGGCTCTACGGTTTATCGTGTATTTTATGTTGGTGTTCCAGAGGCACAGATCATGGGTGTTATCGGTTTTCTTGCATTGCTGACCAATCTCGCAAGTGTTCTGCTATTAGTGCGCTATAAGGATGGCGATGCAAACGTGCGGTCTGTGTGGTTATGTTCACGCAATGACGCTATAGGTAATGTTGCTGTGATGTTCGCGGCTCTGGGTGTATGGGGAACATCCAGTGGATGGCCTGACTTGGTTGTTGCGATGATAATGGCTGGATTGTTTCTCTCGTCAGCTTTTCAGATTATGCGGCAGGCACTTGCCGAACGTCGTGAGAGCTTTGCTCACACGCACTGAAGCGTAAGAGGTTATCTCGCAAAATGAAATGAAAGCAGAAGAATGTTCACACAGAATACCGCCCTACCCTGCCAGCCCATAGAACAACTCGGTGTGGGTTTTCAACATGCTTGCCTGGCAACGGATCTGACCTTTTCTGATCAATCGAATTAGCTCAATGCCCGCAGTGTAGCCTGAGCACAGTGGAAGTTCTTGAACCCCAACATCGATTTGGTGATTCGTTTTATCAACCGATGATCCTGCTCAACGACATTGTTCAAATACTTACACTGTCTGATTTTAATTCGAGTTGATTCTTCAGCATTGAATTGCTTGATTGCAGCATTGTTCGCACCGCTTTGATCAATGTTGATTAGACTTGGCTTCCCATTGGAACCGATTGCCTTTCTAAGATAAAGTAGCGCAGCCTTCGTATCACGTTTAGCTGTCAGCAGAAAATCAATTGTCTCACCATGTCGCTCCACCGCACGTTAGAAATACTTCCACTTCCCTCTAACCTTAATGTACGTTTCGTCGAGTCTCCAACGACCGGATGGTATTCACTTTTTATAGCGATACTTATCTACTAGCTGGGGCGAATAGTGAATCACTCAACGATGAATAGTACTGTGATCAACATCGAAACCACGCTCTTGTATGATCTCCTCAATGTCCCGATAGTTCAGAGCAAACGCCAGATACCAGCGGACACATTGAAGAATCATGTCATCTTGAAAGTGCCAGCCATTGAATGATATTTCGACTATCGAACTTCATCGCAAAGCGTATAATACTAACAGACCGCCAGTTTGCGACAAAACCCGCTGCACTCGTTAATAGTCAGTAGACCGTTGATTAGTTGAATGCGATTATCTATTCGATTATTCGATACTGGCCTCGTGCTGTTTTTTCAATGCGTGCATCCTTGCTCAATTGAGCCAAACCGCGATAAACAGTTTCAGGTGCAAGACCTATCGTCTCTGCAAAGTTTATGATCTCCTCTACCAACAATCCGTCCTTAAGTGCTGCCAGAATGCGTTCATCTGCCGAACGTATCGATAGCAGTTCCACATGACGCCTTGTCTCTTGGATTTGAGTAGCAAATCGTGATGCCATTGCACATGCAAACTTGATGTCGGTTTCCATCAACCGCAATATCGCAGCTCTTTTGCATTCAGTAATAAATGATTCGCAAACTGCTGTTGCTGTGCAGTGAAATGAATCAGAAAATAGTGATGCTTCGGCGAAAGTATTGCCAGAGCGGGCTCGGTGAATCATAACGCTATGCCCGGCATTCGTCACTCGCTTGAGATCAACAATACCCGTAACAAGGAAAAACAAACCGGTAGTTGCGCTATCCTGAATAAACAAAGTCTGTCCCTCCATTAGCTTTCTGCATGTTCGGTCACTCTCGGCCAATTTGTCCAATGGCGGAGGTAGTCTATTGGTTGACATGATTCAAATCATATTTAGGCTACTGTCGGAAAACATATTATTGCTCACAAGCTACTGTGGAGTCATCTGTTATGTTATATCGATCAATAGTGCTGGGGAGCGTAATAATAGTTTTTGTATCGCTGTCTCTTTGGGCTGCAGAAAAGCACAATGGACATACGCTAGGAATGAATCATAGCGACATAATCGACACCGCTACGCAACCAGCGGAAGGTGGGCAAGCCACCTTTGCAGCATTAATTGAAATAGTTTCCATGTTGGAACACGATGACAAACTTGATTGGGAAACCATTGATATCGATGGATTGCGTGCACACCTATTGGACATGAATCACCTCATGGTGAATACAGAAGCAACAAAGTCCATTAACGGAGATTCTAATATTCAATTTGTTGTCAGAGGTACAACCACATCAATCCCATCGATCCATCGAATGGTGCCTGCACATTCTCGGTTTATTGAACAATCGCGTGGCTGGAAAATCGAACCTGAACTCCGCGATGATGGCGCGAAGCTGACAATAACCGTAAAAGATGCTGCTACGCTGATTCGACTCAATGCTTTGGGCTTCTATGGATTTATGTCTCTCGATTCGCATCATCAAGCTCATCACTATCAAATGGCTATCGGGAAATCGCATTAACTATCATCCATAACGCCATCCCTACCATCATCAGATTTTCAACAAGCGATACAAATCCTAATGGAACCCGACTATCTCCCAAGCAGGCACACTTTATTTCTCGTTTGTCAATATAGACTGCCTTGACAACGCTAACCGTACCTATACCAGCGATGAGTAACGTGGCCGGTGCTGATAACCACGTTAAAAAACCCATCATCATCAACAATCCGGCCACTGTTTCCACAAACGGGTAGACGTAGCCGTAACGTACCCATTTCTGCGCAAGCAAATCATAATTAAGGAACATGGTTGCAAACGTATCAATATCCTGCAGTTTCTGAAGGCCCAGAAGCACCATTGCAATAGAGATAAACCAGGGAATTGTTTGCGGTTGAAATAGTGTATTGTTAACCAACCATGTAACCGCAATGGCGAGTGCGAATGCCACGCCAAAAAGTGCAATAACAGGTTGATACGTTACCGCGTCTTTGTCTTTCGTGGTTTTGCCAAAATGTTCGCTGAGGTCATCGAATCCACCGACGCGAACATCGTTGATGAAGGTCTGCGGAGTCGTGTTAACCCCATGCTCCTTTTTAAATTTATCCACCTCTTTGCGGGAAGTAAGATGTTGATCATCTACGGTATATCCTTGACGCTGCAGCAGATCTTTGGATTTAATCCCATATGGGCACATGTGATCGGTCATCACCATTCTGTATAGCGTTGCTGATTCTTTTTTCATAAGCATGGTCCATAGAAACCTTTACAGGAGCAGTTTATCGATATGTGGTCGAGTATTTGTCCAGCGGTACGCTAAGTTGAGACCCTTAATATTGAGAATAAACAGCTGTTTCACCCGTCTTGGTGAATGACAACACGTCATAATCTTTCGGTGTGCGACTTGCCATGCCCGGAGACATCATCGGCATGCCAGGTGCGCTGAGACCCGTGATATCTGTTGGTCGTTCTCTCAACAGTCTTTCAATGTCGTTGGCTGGAACATGCCCTTCGACAAGGTAACCGTCTACAATTGCAGTATGGCAGGATTTCAATTTAGGGTCCGGCAATCCGTATTTATCTTTAATAGTATCGACATCGTCGTGATCTATCGCAGTAACTTTAAACCCTTCCTCCTCCAGGTAAGTTACCCACTCTGCACAGCAACCACAGGTTGGGCTTTTATAGACAGTAATTTCGGATTGGTGGACCGATTCACTAATTTTTATGCTGTTTGATTCGGTCGTGATTTTTTCGGATTGACAAGCGGAAATAGTAGCCGCAAGAAATACAAACGTGAAAGTAGTATTGAGTATGCTTTTCATGGTGTTAATTCGCAGTTTACTGGCAATAGTTAGGTTTTTCATTTCAGCAGTTTGTCGAGGAGCAATGGTTTTTTATCAGGGTTTGTCTTAAATATATCACTCGGCGGCTCATTTACCTTTTCCTGCCATGAGCGTTCTTCTTCTGGCCAGGTATTTTTAATAAACGAAAGCACGGCAACAATTTCTGCATCACTTAAAATATCTTTGTAGACAGGCATAGTGGTCTTGTAACTGTCGTCATTGATCACTGCACCGGGGCCATATTTGACGATTTCGAAGAGCAGATCATCCGCATGATGCCAAGTGTGTCCGGTAGCATCGTGGGGTGGTGCGCGAAGAAGTCCATTGCTGTCACGCGACCGCCAGTCAGGCTGGCCTTCCAGGTTGACCCCGTGACAGGAGGCACATTGCGCTTGATAAATAGTTTCCCCTGCTTGCACAATGTTCAAGTCATCGGCTTGAAGAGTGATTAGCACTCCATCAGTGCCTTCAGACGCCCAAAGTAAACTCACCATTAGCGATAACAGGAATGTGGCGCAGAATTTCGTTATAGAACTCATGGTTTGTTAGTCTCCGACAATAAAATATGAGCTATCGACGTACTATCTTTGATGCTATACCGAGCGGTGCTGTTCTCGATCACGTCAATCACGTCAATCACGTAGGTCACGTAACCACCGGTAAAATCGTCCGATGGCGTAATGCCACCTTCAAGAAAAAGTTTAAGATCTATAATTGAGCATATTGATTTATCCGTTGAAGTCATATGAGGTACCGAGCCAGCACCAGATCCTTCATACCATAAATCGACACGTATTAAGTAAGTTCTCTAATTAGGCAGATTAACAATGTCGGTAGTCAAAATGTAATTGTACGTCAATTTACCGATTAGCTCCCCGATAAAGTGATTCGCCAGCAGCCTAACCAAGACTGCCGACGAATCACTCATCGAATTTATTCGCTTTTGATTTCTTGGATAACCATCTTGCCATCTTTATCTATCACATGGAACTTAACGTTATCGCCTTTGGCCAAGCCTTCGAGCATGGCGCTGTCTTCTACGGCAAAAACCATCGACATAGGCGGCATATCGAGATTGGCAATAGGGCCATGCTTGATGGTGATCTTGCCAGCGTCCGTGTTGATTTTCTTAATCACACCGTCCGTCATCAGATTGTGACTATCTGCGAACGTCATTGGTGATGTTATTAGGGTTGCCAATATGGCAGCTGGCAGAAATATTGATCGAAGTTTCATATTTAGTGGTTCCTTTATATTGAGTTAAATAATTAGAAATTAGCCGTTGTCGCCAACAACAATATCGCCTCTCATGCCGGCTTGGTAGTGGCCTGCAATTAGGCACGCAAAGTCGAACTTGCCCGCGCGGTTAAACGTCCAAATGATCTCACCTGTTTCGTTCGGATCAACGTGAGTCATATAGGGTTCGTCGTGCTCCATGCCAGGGAATTTCAGCATCATCTCAGCATGCTCATCATTTGTCTCAGTGGTACCAAGGACAAATTCGTGTAGGATCTGACCATCATTTTTCGCAATAAACCGAATGGTTTCACCTACCTTGATATCGACCAACTCAGGTGTGAACCGCATGGTGTCTTGCATGGAAACTTCAATAGTGCGAGACACATCAGCGGCATCGCCCGCAATACCCCATGGTTTCTGTTCTTTGACAACTTCAGCCTTCTCGGCGTGGTCATCATCTTCTTTGCTGCCATGTGCCCAAGCCGTGGTTGATAGTGCACTTGAAAGTACTACAGCTGATATAAAAATGTATGGCTTCATCTTGCATGTCCTATTATTAAAATTGAATTAAACCGTTCGTCGTTTAGGTTTGATGGCATTGAACTCCATTCCCCCGGATGAGCCATTGTTCAATGAGGCGACTTCTGATTTGAACCGCGACGGCTCTTCTAACTCGCCGGTGTATTCCCAGGCCACCGTACCTGGAGGATGCTCATACCAACCTGGATCAGAAAAATCCCCTTTGGGCTGATTGTCACGCACCTTAAGCACGGATAGCATTCCACCCATTTCAATAGAACCAAATGGCCCATCACCGGTCATCATCTTCTCAGTGTTATCAGGCAGTGGCATTTCCATCTCGGTCATATCAGCCATACCGCGCTCGCCCATCACCATGTACTCTGGGATGACACTACCGATCTGCTGTGCCATGCCAGTGTGATCAACACCAATCATCGTGGGAACGTCATGACCCATCGCATTCATGGTGTGGTGGCTTTTATGACAATGAAATGCCCAGTCGCCTGGTTCATCCGCTAAAAATTCAATTTGGCGCATCTGTCCCACTGCGATATCAGAGGTCACCTCGTATTGCCGAGCGGATTTGGGTGTTGGCCCTCCATCGGTACCCGTTACCAAAAACTCATGACCGTGCAAATGAATGGGATGATTGGTCATCGTCAAATTACCAAAACGGACGCGCACCTTGTCACCTGTTCTTACGTTGAATGTATCTGTTCCCGGAAAAATTCGACTGTTCCAAGCCCATAAATTAAAGTCGGCCATGGTCATTATTTTTGGTGTTGCGGCACCAGGTTCGATATCGAATGCGTTTAAAAGAACGCAAAAATCACGATCAACATGGGCGATCGCATCCGTCTCTACTTTGGGGTGCGTCACCCAAGAGCCCATCATACCCATCGCCATTTGAACCATTTCATCGCCGTGAGGATGGTACATAAACGTACCGGGCCTTCTGGCAACAAACTCGTAAACATAGGTTTTTCCAGCTGGAATCGCTTTTTGATTCAAGCCCGATACACCATCCATCCCGTTCGGTAGGCGTTGGCCGTGCCAGTGAATACTCGTGTGTTCTGGTAAATTATTGGTGACAAATATTCGCACACGATCACCTTCAACTACCTCGATTGTTGGGCCTGGGCTCTGGCCGTTATAACCCCATAAGTTAGCGTTAAAGCCTGGGCTCATTTCGCGAACCACGGGTTCGGCTATAAGGTGAAATTCTTTAACGTTATTGCGCATGCGAAATGGCAATGTCCATCCATTGGGCGTGACTACTGGATGATAGTGTTGACCGCTGTTGGCTTCCAATGGAGGCATCGTGGTCACTTCGGTTTGTATAACTGCTTCTGGCAGCGCCGCCATTAAGTTACTGCTGACACTGGATGCCGCGACAGCGCCTCCGGTCATTGTTGCGTATTTCATGAAATCGCGTCTGGTATTCATATCAATTAATCTCTCCAATTTAAGTTCAGTATGTGGCATTGCTGTCAATGCATTCGAACTGGCTTAATGTCCAGCTCCTTCATCACCGCCTGCCGCCGCCATCTGTCCAACCGATGCGCTCATTGGTTTGCCGATCATGGTGGCCTGGAGGGCTGCATCAGCCATCCAGAATTGTTCATTCGCCTTAATTGCAGACAAAACCGATGCGATCTGTGTTCGAGAGTCTGCGAGTAATTCAAAAACACCGATCATCATGCCGTTGTATTGCAATACGTTTTCCTCAGAAATAAGGCTTCTAAGCGGGACGACCTCATCTCTGTAGAACGCGGCGATGTCATAACTGGTTCGATACGCCGAATAGGACTCACGCATATTCGATGAAACACCACGCACAATTGCGGTGTAGTCATTCGCTGCGGCTAATGTATTCGCGTTCATTGCGTCTCGTTTCATGCCGCCCCAGTCGAACACCGGCAAAGACACTTCAAATTCGTAACCGCTAAGCTTTTCGCTGTTTCCGTCATCGGTTGCTTTTACCCGCCGATAGCCCATCTCTACATCGGTAAAAGAGGTTATCGACCCCATACCCTGCGATTTCATAGCCGCATCCAAATTTGCTTTGGCCATACGAACATCCAGCCGTGTCTCGTTGATGGTGTCGGTTGCTTCGTCAGGTTGAATGGGTACGGGAGGTATCTCCGGTAACGTTTCTGGAAGGCTCAGAGCACCTGCTTGCGTATCGTCCAGGCCGAGCGCTCTGATCAGTTGCTCACGTGCAGCGATAGCATCATGCTGCGCTGTGGCCAAAGCCATGGTGGCATCTGCGTAGAACACTTGTTGACGGGCGCGCTGTAATCGGCTGAAGTTGCCTACGGCTTCAAGTCGTTGACCCATTTCCGCAGAGGCATCTGCACTAACATGTACTTGCCGTGCGAAATCTTCGAGTTGTTGAGCAGCCACCGCTTTGGTCCATGCGTTTCTGACTTCTGTGATCTCAGACACTACATCGGCGGTGAGTTGATTCTTTGCCTTGGCAACCCGTTGTTTCGCTGCGCCTTGCTTCCACGGCACCAGTAGAACGTCCAACAACCCGAAGGCCAGGAACTGTTCGACATCGGTGGCATCACCATCAGCGGACACCAGTCGCTCGAAGGAAAACACCGGATTAGGTATACGCCCGGATTGAGCGGCATTGGCGCCTGTGGCCCAACTTCGAGCAATGATCGATTGGAGAGAGGGGCTGTTAACCAAAGCAAGCTGTACAGCAGCGTCACGCGTTAATGGCTCTGCCAGCAATTGGTTTGCAATTTCTAAACGCCGGGTTCTCTCTCGATCTGTACGGGCAAGTTCCAGATGTCCGCCCGTGAACACTGCTGCCTCTTGGTTAGTCCATGCCACGCTTTCTTTAATATCGTAACTGACGCAGCCAGTTAGAGCAGTGGTTAAAATTGTGGCGATAATCGGCGTGCGAACTATTTTTATCCGTTGCTTCATTGACTCGCTCCTGCTTCTTCTGCCATTTTTTTATTGGCTTGATAGGCCTCGTTTGCATAGGTACGCCAACCACCAATTTCCCCTACGCGATCATTTGCCGCTTTCCACTCTTTCAATGTAGCTTCTTCGTAAGAGCGATACATGTCAGTTGCAGACTGATGAGATAGGCCGACAATCGGTTGGGGAGTCATTCGACTGGATGGTTTTGTTTTGCTATTTGCTTCCATTTTTTTGTCATCGCTTTTTGCCATCGCCGGTTCAGCTGAGACTACTTCTGATTTCAATTCCTCATTAACCACCGATTCAACATTAGTTTCCTCATTTGCCATAGCTTCAACGGCAGACTCACTAGTTTCAACATCGCTTATTTTTTTTTCGTCCATGCGCTTGCTGGCTTCATAAGCTTCTTTAGCATAGGTGCGCCAACCACCGATCTTGCCGACAGTGTCATTCGCTTGCTTCCATGCACCTTTCGAGCTTCCATCCATACTGCTATAGTTAATCATTGCTGAGTTATAGGTGACACCAGTATTAAGATCTCTGCGTACTATGTGTGAGTCTGCTAATACAGTGGCAGTAAACCCTAATGCGCCTATGGCTATTGCTATAGAGGATAGTGGTGCGATGACAGCTCTGTTGTTTTTCTTAAAAATTCTCATTATCAAAAACTCTCATTAACGGTCTCGATTAAAATATACCCAGAGTGATGACGTTCCGATGGCAACACCCATGCCACTGCATTTCTACTATCGGCAGATGGATGACTAATTGTGCGTCGGCGACTTTACATTTCGCCAGCAACAAGATTACAAATAGATGACAACGCAGCGGTGGTAGCATTTTTCTGCGCTCATACACGCGATCCGGCATGTGGTTTATCGCTGGGGGCCGACAGAACGTGACATAAACCGAAATACGCGAGCATTTGGCGGACTAATGACGTCAGTAACGAGATGATAAAAATGTAATCAGGCTGTTCGTAGAGTGCAATCGCAGTTGCTTAAGCTAGTCTCGAAAACTGCGATACAAGGTATGCAACATAAATTTCATACAAACTTATTAGGAGTACCAATATGAAAACCATATCAAAAACCATATCAATTGTTTTATTGAGCTTAGTGGCGCTGAGCACAACAGTGCAGGCGTCCCATGATTTGATCAAACAGCCAGAGGTGTCAGAATTGCCGGAGCACTATGACGTGCATGATTTAAAACATTGGTTGACAAATTACCCGCTAGTAAACTTGACCCTGGTTGACGGTGTAGCGACTCTCACTGGTCATATCGGAAGCCAGTATGATGTGGAGAAAATAGTTAGGCAGGTCGAAAAAACCGCTGGCGTTCGCCGAGTTGCTAATTTGATCAGTGTCGACTAGTCAATAGCATATCCATGCCCCTCCTTGAGAGGGGCTTTTAATTAATTATTACAGCGAGAACAACCAAATCATGAATATCCTTGCATTATCTTCCTTCGCTCTTGTCGGTGCACTAACACTGATAACGGGTTGTACATCTGGGCATAAAGACCACGGTGAGTCTGGCAACCATCACAGTGCTGACAGCGCAAATACTGAACATGGCCATGCTGCGGGTGGCGATCATCACGACAGTGAAATTGGTGTACCTGGTGAATTGGAATCAGTCGATCGAACGATCAAAGTATCGATGGATGACACCATGCGATTCACGCCTGAAAATTTTGATGTAGTCGCTGGAGAAACTATTCAGTTTGATATCACCAACAACGGCAAAAACGACCATGAATTTGTACTAGGAAGTGCGTCTGCGATAAAAGAACATCACGCCATGATGCAAAAATTCCCAGGCATGGAGCATGATGAGCCTAACTCAGTATCTTTGGAATCCACCAAACAGGGCGTGGTCATATGGAAATTTTCCAAAACCGGTACGGTCGATATTGCATGTTTGAAAGCCGGGCATTTTGAGGCCGGTATGAAAGGCACGGTTACTGTTGCAGACAAATAGTTGTTTTAAGCTGCTCAGGAGACCAAAATGAGGATACCGTTGTACAATGAGTTTGTATCTGGATTTGATATTATGAAACTACTTGTTGTTGAGGACGAGAAGAAATTGGCCGAGTACCTGCGAAAAGGACTCACCGGTGAAGGCTATACAGTAAACGTATCAAATGATGGCTTGGATGGTTTACATCAAGCGGTTGAAGGAGACTATGACGCAATCGTTCTCGATAGGATGCTGCCGGGGCTTGACGGCATGGCTTTATTAACTGCTTTGAGAAGCAAGAAAAATACCCCTGTGCTTATGTTGACCGCCGTCGCTGGTGTTGACGATCGTGTTAAAGGTCTAAAATCAGGCGCTGATGATTATTTGGTCAAACCTTTTGCGTTTAGCGAATTAGTTGCCCGTTTAGGTGTAATAACCCGTCGTCAAACCAGTGCGCATAAGGATGGTGCTGAGGTGACTAAACTGACTTTAGCTGATTTAGAAGTTGATCTTGTGCGTCGCAAAGCCAGTCGAGCAGGTGAGGCGTTAGTCTTAACTGCAAAAGAATTTAGCCTGCTTACATTATTACTGCGACGTCAGGGAGCCGTGTTATCCAGAACAGTCATTGCCGAACAAGTATGGGATATGAACTTTGACAGTGGTACCAACGTAGTAGAAGTAGCAATACGCCGACTAAGAACTAAGCTCGATGTGCCCTTTGAGCATTCATTGTTGCATACCGAGCGCGGAATGGGCTATGTGCTTGAAGATCGTTCAACACAGTGACAATTGATGGCCCTCCTTCGCTAGGAGCAAGACTTTCTAAATGGCTTGCGATACAAGTTTTTGTCAGTTTTGTCGTAGTGTCGTTAATTGTTTTTATGGTGATCAGTAGTTACCTTTCTGCCAGACAAGTTGAGGGCCTTGAAGAAAGAAGAGTACAAGTTGCTCATATGTTCGAAGAGGCCGATAGTGACGATGCGGTTGCTGAGCTTTGGCACAAGTTGGATGACTTTCTAGCAAGCCATCATGAATTACAATTAGAGATTCTAGTTGAAAATGGCGACTTACTCTTTGAGGGCGACAACCAATTCACGAAAGCCATCAACAAAGCCAGTTCGCAGTTAACATTTTCCACACCAATGTTAACTGACACACTCCCGGCTGGTGTCGCAACAATCTATTTTGATAATCGTGCCGATCGCTTGTTGTTAATTTGGCTGGCAATAGCACTAGCTGTTTCATCAGTGTTAGCCGCTATTACTGTAGCGTTTGGAGCGGCTTGGCTGGTAAAACGTGAGCTTAAGCCAGTGGATGCTCTGGTACAACAACTTCATCAAATAAGTGCCAGTACGTTAGGATCGCGAATCGACGGTACGCAGCAACCTCGCGAATTACAGCCAATCGTTATGCAGTTTAACGAATTGCTTGATCGTCTATATGGCTCCTACCGACAGCTGGAAAATTTCAATGCCGATGTGGCCCATGAGTTGAATACGCCATTAACCACGCTGATCACCAGCAGCGAGCTGGAGATGCGAGGCGCTGATAAGAACAGTGATCTATACGAAATTCTGGGCTCCAATTTAGAGGAGCTCCACAGAATGTCGGAAATCATCAAGAGCATGCTTTTTCTTTCGCGTGCGGAGCGTGGTTTCCGACCGCGCTGCGAGAAGGTTACAAGTGTTGCTGGCATCGTATCAGTTGTTGTTGACTATCACGAAGCGATGCTAGGCGATACAAATCTTGTTGTTTCTGTTCAAGGGGACGATGTAGGTGAGTTCGACGTGCCTTTGGTAAAACGAGCTATTTCTAATCTGTTAGACAATAGCGTTCGTTACGCAACTCCTTCATCAACAATCACAGTTGAAATATCAGATGTCGATGGAACCTATGTTGATATTTCCGTTATCAATTTTGGTGAAACTATAGAAGCAGATGCAATACTGCGTTTATTTGATCGATTCTATCGCGCAGAAGCATCACGCTCTAAGGCTGATAAACATCACGGACTGGGTTTGAGTATTGTTGCGGCTATAGCTAGCATGCATGGTGGTGTGCCATATGCTTCGTCAGAGAACAATAAGACACGAATAGGCTTTACGATGCTTAGACAAAATGATGTTTCGGCCTAAGTAGCATAACTGCCGCCCCTATGGTGCAAAACTCAAATGACACTCGTCGATTTCGGCTTCAGTTAATATCTTGAGTCGTTTTCGGTAGCTATATTCGTTGCCTAAAGGCAGCGATTCTAACCAAATTACCTCGAAACGAAGGGAAATCAAAAAGTAACCCCCTCCGGAGAGCTAAGCGGGGCAAGGGGTACAACGGTTTTTTATCCGTTTACGAGGGAAAATCTCTACTACCCCAAACTGGAGCTTTCGAATCGATTTACAAAAGCCGTATTCTTTGCTAACAACCGGGAGTTTCAGAACGGCAGCCGTGAAGAACAAGTAGTTGCAACCGCCTGTAAAGTGCTAATCCAAAATGCCATTGTGCTGTGGAATACCTTGTACTTGTCGCAGCGACTTTCCAGCG
>CAYTJF010000079.1:0-20968 GCA_964437945.1 uncultured Granulosicoccaceae bacterium | reverse complement strand
AGCCAGCCGCCCGCCACATTTGCGCAACGTGCCCCCCATACATTGATACAGTAGTAAACCCAAGCACTTCCGTGGATACGCCACACCGTTCAAGAACACGCGTGATGAGATCTGCACTGGCAGCAGCGGTCAGGATTGGCGTTCCTGACATTGAACGGGAATTGTCTATTAGTAAAGTAACCGTCGTATCGCGGATGAAATCGACAGTCCTGGTCCGATATGACAAAGGCGATGATGGCTCGGCAATTATTCGCGTTAGCCGTTTTGGATCAAGCTCTCCCTCTTCCATATCGTGTACCCATTCATTTTTTTGTCTGGACAATAGAACGCGTTGCAAGCGATTCGCCAGTGGGAGAATGAGCGGTTCATATTCTCGGATGTACCGATCAAGCGTTTCCCGAAATTGCTTTAATTCCAATGTGCTTGCCAGTTGCGATGCAGCACATTCTTCATCCTGTGTATGAACAAAGACGCGATAGTCGGTTGATGGCGTATCGAACCGGGTATTTATTTCAGTGGCAGTTGTATCGACGATGTCATTAGGGTCCGGCTCATCAGCCTCGATTGCTCGATCGTGCTCGCTGTTCCTGACAATCACAGAAGCTTGCTCTGGTTCAGCATCTTCATTGACTGCGTTGTCTTCACCTTGCTCTGGCGGTCGCAGTTGAAGTACATCATCTTCACTGAAATCATCCTCGTTCTCATCATCTGCACTTTGCGCAACATCAGTGTCTTGATCCATTGGTGTGTCAGTGGTACTCAAAATATTTGGCTCTACATCAAACCCGAGCTGTTCGATGACTTTCAATGCGTACCGACCAAAATCGACTTGTTGATTAAGATAGCGTGGCAAAACATTTAACTGATCCCGAACCAGCTCTTCAACAGGGCTTCTGATCAGATCCAGATGTTTGCGCACAAGAGGCGGTAACGGTTCTATCAACAGTTGCTCACGAATGAGACAACTCAATACAAACTCAAGTTGTTCCGCACCACCAAATCGGGACAATGCATTTTCGCTGTGCCCAAGTACCCAGGCACGTGCCAGATTCCGGGCTACGCCTGTGTATTTTTGGCAACCCACAGCTTCAAATCGTTCCCTTTCCAATAACGTAAACAATCTGTCGGCAACTGGATCGCTGGGGGCCAGGGATTGGTGAACTACGGTATCGTGAAACAGATGCATCATCGCCAATGAATCACTTAATCCACGTATCAGTGAAATCTGAGTTGGGTTTTCAGTATCAACGATTATCGGAAAATTCAGATCATCGGCTTGAGCATCAACGTTGCCTGCAATCGGAATGTTCAAGTTCACGTCATCAGCCAGTGCACGAAGACAGGCATTGATAGAAGCATGAAATTGGTTATCTGCGTTAGTCACGTGCTTCAGTCCTGACTCCGACGCCTGTAAGGGTCACCCTGTCAATGACATCAACTCAGACAGATAGGCCTCTTTTAACGTACTGATAATCGTATGCTGATCTACTGATTGATTTGCATTATTGACAAGTTGGTTAATATTGACATGTTTTTCGGCAAGAACAACGTTTTCCAGATCGCATGCAACGCACAGTTTATTTACTGCCCAGACTCCGCTTTGAATATCCGCATTAACCAGCAGCATTGCATGCGCGAACACGATCTGACGGGAAACATTCGACCTTACTCGGGTCCAGCGTTGCGCTGTTCCCATCACTTTTCTTCCATTAACCACGATGTTGTACGCACCATCACAAAAACTGCCAGGCACAGCACCCGATTCTGCGTCACAGCCAAAGCCTGACATCAGCGCTATTAGCGGCGAACAAAACATTTCATAGACGCCTCTTATGGAAGGTTGTTCGCTGGCATCCACGGCGTACGCAAGCGAGACATTGAGAATCCCGGCCCCGTGTGGCGTTACTCCACCACCGGTTCTGCGCACAAAAACAGGCCAGCCACTTTGGCTAAGATCGTCGCACGCATTGCAAAATTGAGCGGCTCTGGTAAGTGACTTAGGCACGATCAAACTTTGACTGGTCGTCCAAAATTCCAATGCATAGTCTGTTTGCGGATCGCGGAAACGCTCAATCATCGCATTTTCGTGCCGCAAAGCTTCGGCGGGGGTGTTGTGATAATTAAGCATTGATTGTATCGATCTTTGCTGAGCCGTCACTCGCTAATAACCAACTTTGACATACTGCTCAAACGCAAACTTATCCGAAACAAAACATTCATAAGAACATCTTCAGTCTGCAAATCGGGCAAAACCAGCTTTTTGAGTAAGCACATTCGGACTGAACTTCGCCAGTGCACCACGTACGTCATCATTGGCATACCCTAAAATGGTAACCCCGGTTACTGAACAGGCGCTTAAAAAACGATCGGCAAACTGTTCTCCAAACATACCAAGATGAAGCATGGCGGCATCGGCATCGACAAATCGTTCATACAATTGACAAACGGAGCCATCATCATTGAAATTCCACTCATGCGCCATGGTTCCAATTTCCCGGTCGGCTTCGCTGATCAATTCCTCCATCAATATATTGATATCGTCAACCTGTTGCTCACCAATTGAAAGCTCAATTATCCAGTGCACCGGTCTCATAACCGAGTCTCCCATCGACGTACCTAATCTACAGGCAATCGTGAGGCCAATTCTTTCAACCCAGTCGGCTCGCGTAAACCACGTTTATTTAAAGCCTTTTCTATCTGAGTATCTCAAGCATACTCCCAGCGTGTCATAAAACCGTATCACTTCGTGCAGCAGCTGTGATAATTTGCTACACGTGTATCACACCTAAAGTATCTTGCCGTACACCGTAATCCTGTACCTAACACATAACGGTTTCTTACTCTTTCCAATGGTTATACTGTGAGCCGTACTCTCTTGCGATGACGTTTAAATAAGCATGGCATTGAAAAGAATGGCCGTTGAATTCGGCATGGGCACAGACCTTCGCGGTGAAGATTACACAAAAGCTGCCTGCCGAGCTCTGCAGGATGCGTTGTGGCACAACTCACTCACTGTTTGTCAGGCATTCGATCGCGACCTTAGCGAGATGGTTGTGCACATTAATATTGCCGTTAACAAACCCGAAGAGGTTGATGTCAATGTGGTCGCCTCATTACTACCTTATGGGAAAGCAACTGTCGAGGTTAGTAAGGGGGGTCTCAACGTACCTGGCTATGCGCCACCAGCAGATCAGGTTTCCAATAGTGTCGATGCCGGACAGATTGTGATTGCCAATGCGGCAGCCATTGTCTATCTCAATTTTAGCGAGGATAAGTCCAGCGAGGATAAGCAAACATGAGTATGCGACGTATCATACTTGAGATGGGATCGGGCAATGATCTTTACGGAGAGAACTACACAAAAGCGGCCACACGCGCAGTACAAGATGCCCTGCACCACAGTTCCTTAACCTTGTTCAAGTCATTGAATATCGACCCTGAAACCATGCGCGTTGACGTGACTATTGGTGTACAAAAACCAGATGAAGTTGACTCGCTGATTATCTCGGAGCAAATTCCCTATGGCACCGTTAATGTGAATTCGGTTTTAGGTGGAATGGATTTACCCGATCCTGACAATGACATTGTTTCTGTAGTCGCGACCGCAGCCGTTGCGGCGTATATTGATACTAGTGCGGTGTAACAGTAGAAAAAATACAACAATACTCCGAACGACCACACCCAGCGTCGAATAGCATATTAGTCGGCGCAGTAAACTGAAACTTTAAGTATTTACGGTTACTTACTTTGCTGCGCCAAGTCATTAACTGCAGCACTTGGCGTATTACGCTGCCACCCTTAGACCTTTATCCGGGACCAACGTCAGTCACATATGAGAATTTTACAGTTTCTTGCAGTCGTTAACATTAGCTTGCACTGTTACTACTGAATAGACAGATTCAGGTGCTAGCATCGGCTGAAGTTATCAAATAAGTAGCCGATAGGTACATCAGTTGCACAAACGTCTTTCCAAAAATTTTAATGGGTGTTGTGCGTACATTTTATGTCCAGCAATGTGCTGACTATTAACTAAGTAAACTTACGTAGGTGGTAACTACTCGTAGATTTACACATAAATCGTGAAGCAGGAGACCCTAATGGGAAAGCCGACAATTAATAAACAACTTGCTAGTGCCATGTTCGCTGGCGCTACGTTTAGCACAGCTTTATTAGCACCGACAACCTTAATTGCCAACACAGAAGCAACATCAGATCCAGACACACTACCAGATGCAAAAGCTGGCGAATGCTACGCAAAGGTGCTTGTACCACCTAGCTATAAAACCGAGACTATCGAATCTCTGGTTAGTGAAGCATCAGAAAACATTCTTGTTGTGCCTGCTAAGTTTTCAGATGCAACCGAGCGGGTTGTAGTTAAAGAAGAGTCAACCACCATCACTGCAATTGCCCCGGAATATGAAACCACCAAAGCATCTGTTGTTGTCATAGAGGGCAGTACGGAATGGGTTCGAGGTGGCATAAAAAGCAGCATGACGGCTAGTATGGGTGACTTATCCGAAATTGAAAACGCTGGCCACAAACTTGATGAAGCTAAACCAGGTATGTGCTTCTATGAACACTACAAACCAGCGACTATCAAGAAAAATCAAGAGAGAGTGCTGATCTCTGAGGCAACTGAAACACTTGAAGTTGTGCCTGCCAGCTTCTCGCCCGGCAAACAAGAAGTAACAATACAACCTGAATCCAATAAATATGTGACAACACCAGTTTCCTTTAAAACTGTACAGGAAAAAATATTGGTTGAGCCTGCGAAATCAATTTGGAAAAAAGGTGAAGGACTTGTGCAAAAGATTGACAACATCACCGGCGAGATCATGTGCCGAGTTGAAATTCCTGCAGTCTATAAAGAGTTTTCCAAGCGGGTTGTGGAAAAAAGCCCTAACGCAACTTTGGTTCCTGTTGCTCAGAAAATGAAATCGATTGATATATCGTTATTGGACAAAGATTCTCAGGAAGTTCGTAAACCAGTAGCTGCAACTTATGAAACTGTAGAAACGTTTGAATCAGTTGGTGAGCCAGCTTATAGCTGGGCTGCAAACGCTCCAGGTGATGATGCCGAATTGGGCAAACACACAGGCAAAGTTGTTTGCTTAAAAGAAACTCCGCCTGTAGTAAAAACATTTGAACAAACTATGGTTAAGACGCCTGGACGATTTGATACCAAAAAGGTGGCAGCCGTTTATGAAGATGTTCCAGTCAAGAAGCTTGTATCGAAGGCAGTAATTACCAGAACCCCGATTCCGGCGAAAAACCAGACGTTCACCAAGACAGTCAAGATTGCTGATGCTCGTTTAGAGTGGCGTCCGGTTCTGTGTGAAACTAACGTAAGCACTGAAGCCATTACCTCAATCCAGAAAGCATTGTCTGAAAGAGGCTATGAGACCGGTAAAACCCCAGGTGTGATTGATCAGGATATGTTTAATGCACTAGAGCAATTTCAAAAAGATGAAAATCTTGCTCAAGGTGGCCTTACACTTTCTACTATAGAAGCACTCGGCTTAGAACTGTAAGAGCTTAGAAGTTTAAGCGATGATCAAGGGACAGATTTGTGATCTGTCCCTTGATAAATAATTCACAGTAAATAATTTACTGTCCAACAAATAAATTGACCGACCCGATTTCAGATTCCCGAACCTCATCAAGATCTGGCGATAAGCTAACTTACACCTTGAATTTTCGACAGAATTCTTTGAAAAACGGTTCGAATCGGCGTTCTCCTTCAGCGCTACTCAAAGGCGAACTGAATACTGATGGAGTGGTAAAAATTCGCAAGTCAGCCAGAGAGTTACGGAACATCTTTAACCCGGCCTGGCGTAGTTCGGTTTCGGTTTCCTCATTACTTTTGCGCTGGTTTCTGCGGTTAATAAAGCCATAGGTAGCGAGGTCCTCTTCCATCTCGGCTTTGTATTCTTTGCACTCTTCGATAATCTCCAGAAATTCCCAGGTGGCCATCGCATCTACTTCAGACCCGATCACGGGCACCAAGATACCATCGCAGTTATAAAGCAGCATCACAGTGGGGTTGTCGGCTTTTTTATCAGTCATTCTCGGGATATCGATGAAAATGACGTCATAGTCGCCACCGAAGCGTTTCAAGAAGGTAGCGACCCGTCGCGGGCTAATAGCCTCAACTTCAATCAGCGGCTTGTCGTCCGGGTAGTACTCCATCTCCTGTTCGTACATTGCAAGCACGGTTGCCTGCGAGTCACAATCGAGAATGAGTACTTTTTTGTCTTTTTGCTCTGCGATGGCTGTGGCGACGAGCAGTGTTACCACTGATTTTCCAACGCCGCCTTTGGAATTACAGATACTTATAATCTTTGGATCTTGTGACATTGGAGTGAGTTTCTGAATAGCGTGTTGGTGAATATCGGGAGTCCAGATTCTAGCTTTTTATTAAAAAGAAATCAGGCTTTTTGATGCATCCACACCATCGACGGATTTTCTACATGCGACCTTTCGTATCAACAAACATTCCGCATTCATGGGTCAGCCAGTACACCGGCACAGTTCTAAAGCAGCCTTTCGAATTAACCCTTCCAGATCAGGGTCAGGTGAAAGCCTGGTCGGTGAGCTGAATTCTGAGACATTGGCTTAGTGAGTGACTGGCGACAGGTCTTTCGCCTGAGGTGATCGAGTTGGACCAATACGCCCGGATTTTCGGCGCTCACAGTGAAAATTTGTCTTTTGCAGTTTGGAAATCTGATAATCACCCGTCCTCACAGTCAATTAGTGGGGGCACTTATCGTTTCGAGGAACTCCTGTTACTATGGTACTGTGCAAATTCAAACTCATAGAACAATAACTTAGCGACCAAAGCGCCTTTACCGATTACTACTTAATGGAGCAATTCCAGCATGGTAAGTATCGCAACAGCCGTAAAAACCTCTGAAGAAATCGCTAGAGATGTCGTCGCGCCCAGTGCTGACGCTGTTGATCGACACGCACAATGGCCAATACAAGCTATCAAATCTTTACAGTCTTCGGGTCTGACAGGCTTGGTTGTGCCGCAAGAACTTGGAGGCATGGGTCAAGGACTATTGGCGCTGACCCGGGTTTGCGAGGTTCTTGGTGGGGAGTGTGCATCAACGGCAATCTGTTTTGGGATGCATTCTGTGGGCGCATCGGTTATTGCCGCCAACGCAACAGATGAACAACACGAGCAGTTTGTGCAGCCAATTGTTGCGGGCAAGCACATAACCACTTTGTCGTTAAGCGAAGCCGGCACCGGTTCCCACTTTTATCTACCGCAAACCAGTTTGAAGGCTGATGACACTGGTTTTGCAATCAATGGACAAAAAACTTTCGTTACCAATGGCAGTAACGCTGATTCCTATGTTGTGTCAACGGTAGCCTCCGATCCTGACGCTCCAATGGGGCAGTTTTCTTGCGTTGTCGTACCAAAGGGAGCAAGCGGTGTCAGTTGGGGAGCCAATTGGGATGGTATGGGCATGCGCGGCAATTCATCGCGAACAATGGAGTTATCCAATGTACGATTGCCGGCCAGCAGTTTACTGGGTAACAAGGGCGATCAGATTTGGTACATATTCAATGTTGTTTGTCCCTATTTCCTTGTGGCTATGTCAGGTACCTATCTTGGCATCATGAATTCGGCATTGGAAGATGCAAAACTGCATCTGCGTAAGCGCCACCACACCCACGTTGGACTGACACTCGCACAGGTGTCGGTGCTACAACATCGGTTGGGTCATCAATGGGGCATAGTGGAACGAACCCGACGCCTTGTCTATCATGCAGCAAAGCGTTTCGATGCCGGCGATCCAGATGCACTGGTAGCATTAATGAGCGCAAAGGCCGAAGTTGCTGATAGTGTGGTTTCGGTGGTTAATGAAGCCATGACCATGGTGGGTGGAATTGGCTATCGGGACGGCTCAAGGTTGCACCGATTCATGCGTGATGCTCGTGCCTCTCACCTTATGTCACCTACCACCGACATGCTTAGAATCTGGATTGGTCGCGCACTGCTCGGCCAACCACTGCTGGCAGACTGACATGATGATGAACAACCCCATTGACGATACAGCATTACGCGGACAAGTCATCGGTGTTGGAATGAACGATGAATTACTAGCGTCAATAGGAAATCAATTACCAGATGAATTACACCTTGAGCATCTGCTCAGCCGACAGCGCCTTGAACAACAAGTTGAACAGGGCTTGTTGCAATGTGACGCAGTGTTACTAGCGCCAGGTATCGAAGACCCTATTGCAACATCGCGGCAGGTACACCGTTCCGACAAAACGATACCGATCATTGTCCTAACCGAATCGAAGAGCTTTGACGAGCTGCGACTTTCCATCATGTTTTCGCCATTGCTTGGTAGTGAAGTTGTGCCATGGCGATGTGATGATTTATCGCGGTTACCGCAGGCCTTATCCTCTGCTGTTGAACGACATCAACAGCGACGTAAGTACCTGGATAATATAGCTTCGGTGCAACCAAAGCTGGGGAATCTTGAATTATCACAACCTGAAGTAGGTCATTACCTTGATCGACTACTTAACCAAGCACCTATTGGGGTTGTCAGTCTTGACGCACAGGGTTGTATTTTGGCAACTAACCCTCGTGCCAGTCGTCTACTGGGCATCAGTGAAAAAAATGCTCTCGGCACAGCATTGGTAGATTATTTTAAGGCCGAGGGACATGACCGACTGATTAACTTACTGACACGCAGTTGTGTTGCGCAAATCTTCGGATCAAAACCAGAGGTATTTGAACGTGCTTCCTCTGGCAACAGAGTGTGCAACCTGGAAGCATCTGCGTCCCCTATTGCTTATAAAGGAGAACGCCGAGGGTACATGGTCATTCTTCAGGATGTAACCGAACGTGTACGGGCAGCACAGCAGAAACAGAAGAATGATGCACTGATGAGAACCTTATCGAGCGCGTTGGAGCAAGCAGCAGACTCAGTAATGATAACGGATGCAGATCGAATTATTGAATACGTTAATCCGGCATTTGAATCTTTAACAGGCTACACTAAAGATGAAGCTATCGGGCGCAAAACGTATTTTCTCCGATCAGGACATCATGACAAAGCTTTCTACGGCAAGCTATGGGAAACCATTAGTAGTGGGGGTGTATATCGCGGCGTGTTGGTGAATCGCAAGAAAGACGGCGAAGAATACCATGAGGAAAAAACCATAACGGCGCTTCGCAATGCTGAGGGCACGGTCACCCATTACGTATCTACCGGACGCGACATCACTGATCGTCTTAATGCCGAAAAAGCCATTAGCCAACACCAAGCCGAGCTGGCTCATGTTTCGCGCCTCAGTACGCTTGGGGAAATGACTTCAGGTCTGGCGCATGAATTAAATCAACCTTTGTGCGCGATCACCACTTACGCACAAACGTGCTTGCGAGTGATCAACAGTGAGTGTGACAGACCAGCGAAGTTACGCTATGGCTTTGAACAGGTTGTCAAACAGGCAGAACTGGCAGGAGGAATATTAAGACGCTTGAGGAATTTTTCACGCAAACGCACAATTCCCAAACGCTGCGTCGATTTGCGACATATCGTTAACGAGGTTGCTACGCTAAGCGATTCGGAACTTAAAGACAACAATATAATGTTGACCATAGAGCACGGTGAGGGACTACTGCAAACAGTTGCAGACCCCATTCAGATCGAGCAAGTCCTGCTGAATCTGTTGAGAAACAGTCTCGACGCAATGGTTGATACACCTCCAGACCGAAAAAAAATATCACTGTGCTTAAGTAAAATATCCAATCGAGAGATCAAGGCAACCCTGTCTGATTGCGGTCATGGTTGCAGTAAGGATATTGTCGAATGGTTGTTTGAACCCTTTAATACGACCAAGCCCAACGGGTTGGGTATTGGGCTTGCAATCAGCCAGTCAATTATAGAATCGCATGGTGGTAGATTATATTTAGAGAAGAACAGCCCTTCGGGAGCAGCATTCAGCTTTACATTACCTACAGTGGAAGCATCGATCGAAGAAGGTGTAGTCGAAGAGGACATAGCAGTTAATTAAAAAAACTACAGATCATAATACTTGGCAGGAGATCACCCATGGAGTTACCCGAAGCACCCGCTTCAAGGGTATATGTTGTTGACGACAACCCGGCAGTTCGCGATGCAATTCGCTGGTTGGTTGAGGAGGTTGGCCTAAGCGCCCAGGTATTTTCAACAGCGCAAGAGTTTATTAGTGAGTTCGATCCTGATGCCATCGGTTGCCTGGTACTGGATATTCGCATGCCGGGAATGGGAGGTCTTGAGCTACAGGACTATTTACTGAGTAATAATATATCCGTCCCTGTAATTGTAGTTACCGGTCACGGTGATGTTCCAATGGCCGTGCGTTCAATGAAAAACGGTGCTTTCGATTTTCTGCAAAAACCGTTTAACGATCAAACTCTGCTCGATACGATCTTTCTGGCAATCAAACACCATCAATCGATCGTGGAGAACGCACGACAACGCTCGCAGGCTTGCCAAAATCTTGCCACCTTGACTCGCCGAGAGGAACAAATTCTGCAAATGCTGCGCGCAGGTAATTCAAGTCGGAAAATCGCCGAGGATTTGCATATCAGTGTTCGCACTGTTGAAGGTCATCGAGCAAAAATAATGGAAAAAATGAACTCGAATTCAGTCGCGGAGCTACTGGAACTTGCCCATATAGCAGAATCAGCCTAAAACTCCATCACTTTGTCACAGTATTTCTCCATCTCCCTCCAGGTAGATACCCGTGCTTAACAAGTAGAACTACCTGTTTTGCGCGTGCTACTTCGTAATTACTTTCCAAGTTTACGCGTACGTTTTCGTATTTACCGCCTTCGTTGAAAGCGATTTAATAAATTGAAAATCACGGGAGACGGAAAATGCTGGATACCTTATCTGAAGAGTTAAAAACCACCAGAGCCTTTGAAGATCAGATGCGAGAATTCGGCAAAATAGTAACGAATAGTGATGATATTCAGACGACGTTATCCGATGCTGTGGATAACGGTGTCACAAGTGAAGGCTTCTGTGAATTGTATGTGGCAACCGCTGCAGCCAATGGCATAGATTTCTCAATCGAACAAATGAAAATTGCCATGCATGAACAAAAACAAGGCAGCGACAAAATACTGCCCAGCTTCGTGCAAAAACTGATTACCGTTTTATAACTCGTCAAACCAAAACCACCAAATAGGCGAGCTAATTATCATGGAAAATGATTTTTATTCACGCGACAATCATGGTCCATTCGAGCTGTTTGATCTTGCTGACTTTAAACTGGAAAATGACACCCAGATTCCAGATTGTAAACTGGCTTTTACTACCACCGGCAAACTCAATGCTGCAAAGGATAATGCGGTCTTGCTTCCGCATATGTATTCAGGTTCAAGCAAACACATGCTGGACGTTTTGGTTGGAGAAGATCTTGCGCTGGACCCAAGAAAGTACTTTATCATTTTGCCCAACCAACTGGGCAATGGCTTGTCCAGTTCGCCACACAATACACCAGCGCCATTTGATGGTGCCAACTTTCCTGAACTGACTATTGGTGACGATGTTCGCGCTCAACACAAGCTTGTTGTAGAAAAGTTTGGTATAGAACACCTCGCATTGGTGCTGGGTTGGTCAATGGGAGCGCAGCAAACCTATGAGTGGTGTGTACGTTATCCTGCAATGGTTCAGCGTGCGGCTCCAATAGCTGGCACTGCGAAAACAACACCTCACGATTCGCTCTATACGCAGGTTGTTGCAGATGCCATAACCTCCGATCCCGCCTGGAACAGTGGTCAATACACCGAACCCCATGCAGTCACCAACGGGTTGAAAAACCATGCTCGAATATTTGCGTTGTTCGGAGCCAGCACAGAACTCTATAAACAATCTGGTTGGAGCGAAATAGGTATCGATTCAATGGACGCGTTTATATCGGGATTCTGGGAGCCCTGGTTTGCGTCAATGGACCCCAATAACTTGTTGTGCATGTTGTCCAAGTGGCGCCGAGGAGATGTTTCACTCAGCAGTGATGGAGATCTTGCCAAAGCGCTTGCGAAAATTGAAGCCAAGGTATCTGTGATTGCCTTTGAAGAAGATATGTTTATTCCAGTTCGAGATTGCAAGGCAGAGCAAGAGATGATTACGTCAAGTGAACTTATTGTGCTGCCAAGCTTATGGGGACACTTCACACCGCTTGTTCCCATTCCGGGTAATCGCGATCCGTTAAACGCTGCACTCGAAAAATTGTTGGCAACAGAAGTTCGTCAGCTGGAATACAGCGACTGAATTCAAGTTTCATGATTTAGAGGATTTTAAAGAATGTCTGATGCAATTACAACTCAATCCGGCGCACAAGTTGGCAACTGGAATGGAGTAGATGTCAAGGATCTTCAGAAGGAGCTGAACCGTATTCGCCAACAGTTAAAAGATGAAGGTGGCGTCGATAAGATTATCGCTGCCGATATGCCCCATAGAGATCAATTTCCGGAAGACCTACTTAGCTTCAGGGCTTATCCAATTTGGGGCATAGACAACCAACAGAATTGTCTTTGTGGTGCAAGAGCCAATCGAATCGTTTCTGTTGAAGATGTACGTCAGTATTCGATGGTTGAACACCACTAGCTCGGTTTTATTTTGATTATCAATTAAATACCGTATCTTTAGGAGGATACAACTATGGAAAAACTTATAAAGGGTCATCTTGTTTATCTGTATACGCCCTTGGGAATCATCGCTTGTACGCTTGGTATATTGCACGGTGGTGCATGGGTATGGCTCGGGGTGGGTATATTTGCTTTTAATATTATTGTTGATTCCCTGACTTCTTCGGTTCACCCAAAAGGCGCCCCTGCCGATGAGGACGGTGGCTCGTTGGGAATACCAGCGGTGCTCAATACGATGATGTACGTTCAGTACATTCTGTTTGTTATTTTACAACTCAGCCTGGCATGGAGGGTATACCAGTATACAGCCGGTGTACCGATTGGTCAGGGCGAGCTGTTTGGGTTTAGTGTTGTTACTGGCATAACCGGTTGGCAACTTGTCGGCGCTACTATTGCCGCGGGAATGCATCAGGGCCTGGGTATCATCTTTGGTCATGAGCTTTCTCACACTAAAGGTTTCGGCTTTATGGTGTCGCGCCTGATGATGGCTTTAAGCGGATGTGCACACTTTTGTTTTGCCCATGTTTATAACCACCACCTGGAACTTGGTCGCTCATGGCTTGGCCCACAGAACAACAAAATGGGGGACGATTGTGATCCGGCGACCGCACCCAGGGGCAGAAGTATCTACACCCATTTCCTTGTCTCACATGTTGGACAATCATTGTTTGGGGTCAGAACTGAAGCCAGGCGATTAAAACGTCAGGGAAAATCTTTCTACTCGCTGAGTAATCGATGGATTCGAGGTTATTTGATGAGTTTGCCTACTGTCTTTCTGTTTGGCTTTGCCGGCGCAGTCGCTGGTGGTTTTAACGGACTCCTGATTGGCTTGTTAGTCATGTTGGTGGTCTGGATAATTTCAAACTTTGAACTTGAAGCGTTGAATTACATGGAACACTATGGCCTGATTCGCGTGAAAGGCGAGCCAATCGAATACCGTCACTCCTGGGACAACGACAACCTGTTCACCAGCTGGGCATTTATCGAGATTGGCCGTCAGGCAGATCACCACGATCGCGGTGAAACACACTTCTGGGAATTAACCAACGTTGGTGGTGAGCCCGATGGTGCACCCAATGCAGGCATCGGTTACTACCAGGAATTCTCTTTAGCACTTATTCCTCCTCTATGGCACGCGATGATGAAGAAAAAGCTGGCGGTCTGGGACCGGGATTTTGCATCCCCTGAAGAGCGAGAAATTGCAAACGAAATAAATAAAAAGGTCGGGTACGACATTTCGCCCGAGAAAGTTAAAAACATGAAACTGGATGTTATCTACAGCTAAACGATATGGCGGGGTGTTAAGCCCCGCCTTATCTGCAATGGTTGAACCACAACAGGAGAGATGAATATGAGTGCCGTTACACAGGAATCACTGTACGAACGATTGGGTGGACACGCAGGCATCGAATCGATTGCATCAGACATATTTGACAACCACACTAAAAATCCCATTGTCCAGAAGCGTTATGTCAACAGTGACGCAGCGCAAGTCAAAAGACTAGTAACAGAGATGTGTTGCGCAGGGTTTGGTGGTCCTGAGGAATACACTGGCAAAGACATGGTAAGCGCCCACACAGGCATGAATATCAGCGATCAAGAATTTATTGCGGTAGTGGATGATGTGCTTTCGGCCTTAGACATGAACAATGTAGGGCAAAAAGAGAAAGATGAGATTCTCTGTATTCTCTATTCAATGAAACCAGAGATAGTTCATCTCTAGTTTTCATCGTAAACCGAGTTGACACGATCAATTGTGATCGTGTCGGTTTTCGTTTCTTAATTACCAATGGGCGCAAGGATGCGCTGCGCAACCGAGGTGGATTGTGTTCGGCTTATTTTCAGCAAAAAAACCCTTTAATGCCCAGGTAAACGCGACGGCAACGACGCTTGAAGTTCCAGCTGGCGACAACCTGCTCAATGCCGCGCTAAATTCTGGTTTGGCGTGGCCGCATAATTGCCGTGTGGGTAGCTGTGGTACGTGTCGTTGTAAACTGCTGGACGGAGAAATAAAAGCACTCAACGATTTTGGCTATGTGCTTGACGCCGATGAGCTGGACCAAGGGATGATACTCGCCTGTCAGACCAGGCTTCGAACCAATATTTCAGTCGAAGTCGCCCTGGATGATCAAGCGCCATCGCTTGCACAAGCGCAAAACACAATGGGTGTTATCAGCAATGTATCCGCATTAACCCATGATATTGTCGAAGTTCGCGTAAAACTTGAGCAGCCCTTACCTCAGTATCTTGCAGGGCAATATGCTGAACTTACTATGGATGGTATCGAAGATGCCCGCTCCTATTCGTATTCACGGTCCCCCTCACAAGAGGATAAAAATACTGTCAGCTTCTTTGTCAGACAAGTTCCCGATGGACTCATGAGCAGCTTGCTACACGACGGTAATCGACTGGATAGTAAAGTAAAACTATCTGGCCCCCATGGCACATTTTACTTACGTGACTCAACCGCACCTGCTCTGTGCATTGCCGGTGGAAGTGGTCTAGCTCCGATCAAGGCGATATTGGAACAATGCGCACAGGATGGGTTTACCAGAAAAACAATATTTTTGTTTGGTGCGCGCACACAGGATGATCTGTATTGCATTGAAGAAATGGAACAGATTAGCGCAGCGCATAGTCAATTTAGTTTCTTACCCGTGCTATCGGATGCAAATGATGACAGTAATTGGCCCGGAAGCAAGGGGCTGGTCACTGAGTATATCAATCAACAGGGTTTGGATATTCCTGCGTGTCAGGCTTACCTATGTGGTCCACCTGTCATGATAGATGCGGCAATCGACATACTGAATAAAGAAGGATTGGACAATAACCAGATATTCTTCGACAAGTTTCTTGATGCATCACATTTGCCAGGAGGTAAGCGTTAACAATAAATTTTTCTCGCATCAGCGTGCCAATTAATACCCAACTAAAGTCGTTTTTGAGTTGATTACCAGACAAGGAGAATAAGATGAATATAAGACCCGACCCAACATTTCATGCAACGGCTGAGTTGGCCATGCAGGCACCAATCGAAAATTACGGATTTACAATAATGTTAAGTCCGGATGGTTCCCAACCAGACGGAATTGCGGTAGTCGATCTCAACCAGCAATCCAAGACCTATGGTCAGATTGTTCATCAGGTTATTGTGGACAATAAGGGTGATGAGTTTCATCACTTTGGCTGGAACGCGTGTTCGTCCTCACTGTCACCGTTAAGCGGCCATGCATTTTTAGAGCGCCGTTATCTTATTGTTCCAGGCATCCGATCTTCAAGAATATACGTTATTGATGTAAAAGATCCGTTGAATGCAAAAGTGCATAAAACGATTGAACCCGAGGAGATATTCTCCAAGACCGGTTACTCGCGTCCGCACACCATTCATTGTGGTCCCGAAGGCATTTATGTTTCTACCCTGGGCGGTGGCGGTAAAGATGGAACCGATGGCCCTCCTGGCATTTTCATCATGGACTGCGAAACGTTTGAGATTATTGGTCGTTATGAAATGGATCGTGGTTCGCAGGACAAGCACTATGATTTCTGGTGGAACTTGCCGCAGGACTATATGGTTAGCTCAGAATGGGGATTACCACCGCAGTTCGAAGGCGGGATTGTTGCTGAAGATCTGCTGAGTAACAAATATGGTCACTCACTTCATTTCTGGGATTTGCGCAAACGCAAAAATATCCAAACGATAGATCTGGGCGAAAATCACCAGATGGCTCTTGAAGTTCGACCCGCACACGATCCAAAAAAATCCTATGGATTCTGTGGAGTTGTGGTCGATACGACCAATCTGCAGGGTGCCATATTTACCTGGTGGCGTGATGACGACGGCGTATGGCAAGCCAAGAAAACCATCACCATCGATCCGCAACCAGCCGATCCTGATGATTTGCCTGAGTTATTGAAGGGGTTTTCCGCAGTTCCACCTCTGGTAACCGATATTGATCTGAGTCTCGATGATCGCTTTCTTTATGTAGCGTGTTGGGGGACAGGTGAGATGCATCAGTATGACGTATCTGATCCAATGAACCCGGTTCTCAGTGGTAAGGTAGAAATTGGTGGAATAGTTAAAAAGTCCAAGCACCCTAATGGCAAAGGCTTTGCCTACGGGCCCCAGATGCTCGAAATAAGCCGTGATGCCAAACGTGTCTACTGGACCAACTCGCTTTATTCAACCTGGGATGATCAATTCTATCCGAATGATGCGGGCGGTCAAATGGTCATGGCTCGAGTTGGAGACAACGGCGGACTTGAAATAGACAAGGATTTCTACATCGATTTTCCAAAAGGTTATCGTAGTCATCAAATCCGACTAGAGGGTGGGGATTGCTCAACCGATAGTTTTTGTTATCCGAACGTTTAATCTCTAAACGTTTAATTTATGTTTGACCCGATGTCAGTAACGGCCCTTTGGTGGGCCGTTATCTTATCCGGTGTTTATCATGGTATCAATCCGGGCATGGGCTGGCCTCTGGCGGTATCGGCTGCTCTGATGCAAGACCGGCGACGAGGCTTACTCGTTGCACTTGGCATGCTCGGTTTAGGCCATCTAATTGCCATGCTGGCCATTTTATTGCCTTTTTCAATGATGAAGATACTGTTTCTTTGGGAAAAAGAAATTCGTATTGGTGCCGGGTGTTTGGTCATATTGATGGGCGTGTACTTACTCATTAACCGTAAGCATCCAAAGTTTCTTGCACGTGTTCATCCTGCCAAACTAACGCTTTGGTCTTTTCTTGCTGCAATGGCACACGGTGCAGGATTAATGCTGGTGCCAATCTATCTTGGTATTTGCAGTATCGATGCCAGTGACACTGGCCACTTGGCAGCACAAAGTTTAATGCGCGGCAATATTGTTAACGCATTCAAGGTTGCAATGGTTCACACACTGGCAATGACTGCTGCCGGTGGCATTATTGCAACTATTATTTATTTTTGGCTGGGCTTGAAATTCATTGGCAAGACCTGGTTCAATCTGGATATCGTCTGGGCGATAAGTCTGGTGCTAGTCGGTATCATCGGTATTCAGACTGCCGGCATGACTCACTGAAACGAAAATACACTCAATTGATTCAAATATAAATAATTGCGATTCACAAAAATCAGAAGCTCTCTAATATACTTACCCCCTCTTTTGTCATGTTCACTCTATTAGAGAATTCGACCAATGAAAGTTGTCTTCCACTATGACACTGGCTCAGGGCTAACCGCAGATCTGAAAAGCCTTGTTCAACAGGGTATTACCGTTCAACCGGTCTCAGCCGATGACTGTGATGGTTTCACACGCGCTATGCACGATTGCGATGTGTTGTGGCATGTTCTTAAGCCGGTTACGCGTAAGCATATTAACAATGCACCCAAATTAAAACTGATTCAAAAAATCGGTGTTGGTGTTAACACAATTGATGTGGCTGCAGCGGATGCCAAAGGAATCGCTGTTTGTAATATGCCAGGAACAAACGCTCAGGCCGTCGCAGAGATGACTTTGCTACTTATGCTATCAACACTGCGCCGAGCACCTTATTTCGACACTCGCACGCGTCGTGGTGATGGTTGGAGCTTCTCTCCAGATATACAGGATTCACTCAGCGAAATTGCTGGAAAAACAGTTGGTTTTGTCGGGTATGGAGACATTCCTCAACGACTAACTCCGATACTAAAATCAATGGGGACGCGCATTTTATATAATGCGACGGCTCCAAAAGACGTGCAAGAGGCTGAGTATCGTGAACTTGATCAATTGCTGGTTGAAACAGATATTCTCTCATTACATGTTCCACTAACACCTGCAACTGAAAATCTTATAACGGCAGCTTCATTTAAAAAAATGAAACGCGGGGCGATTTTAATCAACACTGCTCGAGGCAACATCGTTGACCAGGACGATCTAGTTGACGCCCTAAAAAACGGCGACCTTGGTGCAGCAGGTTTAGATGTTTTTCAAACCGAGCCAGTCTCGGCAGACAACCCATTGCTGCAGCTGGAAAACGTATCAGTAATGCCGCACATCTCCTGGCTCACGCGCGAAACACTCGATAGAAGTATTGCCGTTGCGGTTGAAAACTGCATACGGCTGCGTGAAAGTAAGCCATTGCTGCATCGTGTTTCCAGTACCTAAGACTACTCACCCAAAGTCATTGAAGCAGAGAGCTTGCTCACCAAACTCTCTCTACAAATAAAATGAAATGGTTTTCAAACTTACAGTATGTTTGTCGCAGCAAACTCAGCCCTTGTGATAGCTCGACCTCACTGTAACTGACAGCTGGTCTGATACTCGGTTGTACACGAGCAGGCCATCCCATCACTGTTCGTTCAGGTCTCAGTTGGCGCGTAGCCAGCATCGCCATCAACACACATGTTTAGCAATGAAGCAGGCTCAATGCCTTCAAGCAGTGCAACTTCAAATGAACTCCATTCACCCACCAATTCTGTAGTGCCTCCTCTTCGATCAGCACAAATGTCCGTCAGCTCTCCTTCTGAATCGACTGTTACCGTTACATTGCGTGAATTGAGCAAATTACCCGTTGCAGGCTCCCATTCAGCGGACTTTATGTCGACACTATAAATTATGTAATCTGAGTTTTGCTCGGTACAGCTAGATTGGGTACGTGAGTAAACAGTGACTGAATTACCTTTAACGCTGTCTCAGTACGGATGGCTCCACCAGCCGCTTCAGCCCCTTGCAGTGCGTTTTCTACGATTGGATTATTTAGAATGGCTTCTGGTGCTGAGTAATCTCCTGGCCGTGAACTGCTAAGTGGTGCGGGATCATCCACATCCTGAAAACCATCATCATCGCTGTCGCAAGCATCGCCTTGACTATCAGCATCAGTATCGAGTTGATCATAGTTATCGATCATGGGGTAATTATCTACATCAGCATCAAATTGATCCGAGCTGTCGGCTAATGGAACGCCACCTCGGAATCTGAGCTGCCACAACCAGAATGAAGGAGGGCATTCTCAAAAAATTATTACAGTGCAGACCATCATCTTGCGCGATTGTTGAGATAATACGCCTTTTTTAACTGTGTTGACTAATCTGGACTGCGTATTCGTTTTTGCAATGCTTTTAACTCAACTAAAGTTTAAGCATCATTTATTTTTAAGCGATTGCCCAAACCCAATAGAGTACCGATAGTCTACGAGCACAGACTTGGCAACCCTGGTCGAAAATTCCGAAACAGGGTATCGCTCGCTAAAATTGTTAGTACTGCATCGGCACCGAAAACAGTGCCGACACAGCCTGCAGCGTTTACTAGAATGCAGCCAGCGGAGCACCTGGCGAACCAGTTGCACCTTTTGTCGGCATAGGTGAGTAGATATAAGCGAACTCAGATATACCCGCCTCTACCAGCCTTTCAGTCGCGATGTTCTCATGGATGAATATTCCGCGCTTGGTAATGAGCTCCTGGTGCACCGGGAAAGCCAGTGCTGGATTCGGGTTTGGTACCACTTCAACCGGCCATGTGTCTGCGCCCACGACAGCAACCCCCGCGTCACCAAGGTAGGCTGCCGCAGTAAGCCCTATGCCTGGACAACCAGAATTAAATTTTTCATTATCGGTAATCCAATGGCTTCCCCAACCGGTGTGAAACAAAACCACATCACCTTTACCTGGCGCTGCAATACCCTGCTTCTCCAAAGCCGCCTTAATATCGTCAGCGGTAATTTCCTCACCCAACTCCATTGGCTTTCCGCGTAAGCCAACCATATCAATGACAATGCCACGGGTGAAAAACGGTTTGACGTGTTCCATGCCAAGCTTTTTCACACCATAAGAGCCAAACACTTCAGACGCGGGTGTGCCGCCATAAAACATTGGATTGTCGCCACCGATACCAATATGTGAGAGCCCATCAAACTGGGTACCAACCTGACCAATCTCCGTAGACAGGTAATCGTCCATCCAGATGACATTGTTATCTGCAAGTGGTCCGCCTGCCAAACCACCGGTGCCGCGTAGTGCAAAAACACGAGCGCCAAAAAGTGGCATGTCAGACTCATAGGTGCGACCAATAGAAATGACTTGTCCGGTTTTCATCAAACCCATCGCTTCTTTGACTTTGTCCGGGGTCATCAAGTTGGACGCGCCGGCCTGATCACCTTCTCCAAACGGTGATTTGAGCGCATGTCCATCGGCTATGGCATTGTTGGCTATAGAGATCATTAACGCCATTGAAGCTGCGGCCAGAGTTTGGCCAGTACGAACTAGCATTTGCATATTTTCTCCTCCACTGATGATAGTTGGTGGCTCAAAATGTCCACACATTAAAGATTACGCCCGTCGATCGAT
>CAYTJF010000078.1:0-21285 GCA_964437945.1 uncultured Granulosicoccaceae bacterium | reverse complement strand
TCTTGCTGCGCACCCTAAAGGGCATAAAAACGCAGACAGTCACGCTGAACTCGAATGTATCAAGTGGATGGACCACTAGTGTGGTGTAACAGACAAACAGCGACACAGCAGTACAGGGAATATTGGTAATAAAAGGGAAAATATGAATAAGGTATCGTTAGTGCTCATCTACGCGATGGCGTTGGGTCTTATAGGTTGTGGCAGTGGCGGCAGCGGTGGCTCAGTAGAAAGCTCAACTGCTACTGCAGGCAGCTCTGCCGGTGCTAGCGCGGGGCAATCAACCGCTGAGTCTACGGTCGGATCGACCGTTGCATCCACGGCAGGTTCTTCTGATACTGTTACTGACGACGCTATTTCTGTTACTACTGATATAGCGACTGAGGATGCTGATTCAGCTGCTGCTGACACAGGCGGCGCTGCCGGAGGCAGTGTTAGTGGCTCGCAGGGCGATAATCCAGGCACGATTCCGGATCCCATAATCGCAGAGGTAACTTCGATTGATCTGTCTACGTTTGCAGGGCCTGCTGGCTATAAAATCTATTCTGGCGATACAATCGATCCCGCTCTACCTGCCGATTTTGTCGATTTTGTCGAAAATCGCTATATCAACCTTGAATTTCCGTGCTCCAGTGAAACAGGCAATATCGAAGTTTTCCCCAGAGAATTTTTTGAGTTTGAAGCCGAAGATCCTTACGGTGGTACCTTTTCGTGGGAAACAGCTGACCCTCAAGATGAGTTTGGTTCTGTGGATATTGAAATTGCAACAATAACCTATGGTGAGCCGACTAATGTGGGTCTTCCATTCAACGTCGATAACATAGTCAACGGCTCGCTGATTGTTGGTTCAGGGTTGTTCGAAGACTTGATTATTACGCGTATTGTTCAGTTTGACTTGTGTAACTAACTAGTTTGTCGAGGTGGCCCGCAATTGGGCCACCTCGGTGTTATTGGCGCCGCTCATCGATACACGAGGTGCGTCACATTTTACTAAGCTCCCATTGTAAATTCGATGTGAAATTACCCGAATTCCTGCCTGCAACACAACTATTGGACATGACTTGATTACACTGGTAAGTGTTGTCGCAATGTCACGTATTGATCGTGCTCGCAGAACACTCGAATTTGGTTACAACTCGATATAATCGTTGCCATGAAAATATTGATTGAAAAACTTATTCCTCAGAAACTTGTTCTACAGATTCTGAAAAGCGTTCCAGTTGTGGGAGTTCTGGCAGTAGCAAGTATGCTGGGCACCAGCGCTATTGCACAAACAGACGCACAAACTGATCAGGGCAATGAGACCGATCCTGTGTTTCTGTTTAATGAAGTCTGCTACACACAAGTACCTGACGTGGCGAAAATTCAAGACATGGCCAAACGATTTGCGTGGAGCCCAATCGGTGGAGAAGACCTTGAAAGCTTTACCACCATTAAAACACCCTCATTACTCGAAGGCTGGGACATCCGTTTGTCTGAACGCATTTATCGTCTTGGCATTGTTCAGTCTGAGCCAAGCGATTCGTTTATTGCCAGCTTTCCTGATATGGCAGATGGTACAGCAGCCAGCTGCACCCTGGTACTTGATGGGCGAGATGATGCACAGCTTATACTTGAACGATTAAACACAATGGTAGGCAAAGAGCCAACCACAAAAGATGTTGCCGATGGGCAACTGCTGACAACCACCTGGTCCGGTGGCAATGACACAGTCAAAGTATTTGTTTTTTACAAAACTGACGCATTGCAACGCGCCAATTTGATGAACGTTACCATCGTCACCAAATAATCACATTTGCCACTACTTGAATTAAGGTTTCGAACAGAGGAGTTCGCTGAATTGACTAACACGCTATTGCCCAAATTGAGGTTGGCAACCGTAAGGCGTTCTCTGCTTGCGATAATTATATTGTGCTTGTTGTTATGCTTTTTGTTCCACAGGGTCGCGCTGGCGCAGCCAATAGATCCGGTTGCAGAGCTTATTTTCTTTGGAGAGCAACAACATCTGATTGTTGATCGTGGTGGCCCGGTCGATGAACTGGGCGATGTGAATGGCGACGGATTTGACGATATCATTGTTGGTTCTGGTGCTGGTGGCATTCGGGTTATTTTTGGCCCGACAAATGGCAACAACGGTATCGTGAATGCATCGTCAATCGACGGTGTCAACGGATTCAACATATCGCACGACCTTGTCAATATTTCAGTAGTGGCAGGTGTTGGGGATCTCAACGCTGACGGGTTTGACGATATATTGGTCGGCAGCGATGGTGGTACTCATGTCTTTTTTGGTCGGGCTGGCACCTTTGCCAGAAACCTGGAACCGAGTGATTTTACTGGCCTGAATGGATTCAGCTTCGACTCTCCGGCAACTTCGGTAAGTAGTGCCGGCGATATAAATGGTGATGGTATCGTTGATATGCTGGTCGGTAATGCGCGTGCCGGTGCCAATGAATTACCGGCGGCTGGTGTCAGTTATGTTGTATACGGTCGCCGTGGTACATTCCCGACCGTGCTGCGTCCATCCGATCTCGATGGTACTAACGGTTTTGCTATTCTGGGTACCAACCAGGAAGATCGTAGTGGGAAATTCGTTGGCGATGCCGGTGATTTTAATCACGATGGTGTTGATGATTTCATGATTGGCGCACCGAATAAAACCCAGAATGGTATTGCAGAAGTAGGGGAAGCCTATCTTATCTACGGTCGACGCGAGGGTTTTCCCAGTGCCATTAGCCTTAGTGATATTAACGGTAAAAACGGTTTTGTTTTCAAAGGCAGTGACATACAAGACTCTGCCGGTAGTGCAGTAACCGGTATTGGTGATATCAACCATGACGGAATCGACGATATCGCCATCAGCGCACCGGGCAAGGGGCCTTTTGGTTCACCAAGCGACTATCCTGGCGAAGTCTATGTTCTGTTTGGTGGTCAGTTTGATGAACTGGCAGAACTTAATGAACAGAGTCTTGACGGTCAAAACGGGTTTGTCGTTCGTGGCAGACGTGGCGGTGTAGTACCGATCGAGGAAGACGAAGCCATTTGGGGAGATCTTGCTGGCACATCAATAGACGGTGCCGGGGATTTCAACAGTGACGGTATTGATGATTTACTTATTGGTGCCTCTCATACCATTATCAATCCACGCCGCAAAGGCGTCGGACAAATTTATGTTATCTACGGCACGACGTCGGCTTTTCCTGCCAGGTTCAGATTGACCGACCTGGATGGCGACAACGGGTTTCGAATCAACGGAATCGGCACAGTAGATTATTTTGGTGTTTATTCTCGCAAGGGTGGCGACTTCAATGCAGATGGTCGTGATGACATACTCATTGGCGCATCAGGACAAGGCAATAGTTACCTTATTTATGGCCGCGACCCATGGGCTGCTGTGCAAAGTCCGCCTTCACCGGTGGCATTGAATTCGGCAAACTCGCCAGGTTTTTTGCCCATCGCCTTTAATGTTTTGCCAGACTCCCCGGGTCTGGCTTTTAATGAACTTGCAGATCCAACAGGGCCAACACCGTTGCCACCTGGCACACCTTCTACTTTGGGTGATCCGGCAACACCGGGCGATATCCGTCCAAATTTATTCGATGAAGTGGAGCCGTTACGCCCAGATTCGCAAAACGTCGGCACAACAGAATCAACAACACCAAACCCTGCAGCCACCGGAAACGAGGAAGGCAATACAACGGCAACAACACCTACTGACAATGCGTTGTCTCAACCGGTAGGCTCGGATGGCAGCAACCAACCAGGCATGACAGACAGCGGTTCAACCGATATGCAATCGATAACGTCCACTGTCAGCGAAGTCAGTGACGCGAGCAATGGTAGTAGTAGTGGTGGCCTTGGTGCGGCATCGGGATCCCTTATGCTGATGATATTATTGCTGCTGGGTTACAGGCAGCATAAGCTGTTAAGGTTCTGCTAATCGTTGAGATTCAACCCGTCAATCTGTTCATCAGGGAGAGAGTTTAGTCAGGCGGCGCATCAGCAGTAAATCTGGAGTATTAGTTAAGATGAACAAGTTACCAAATTCGGTCGAAGGGCGAGATGTTGCAGCGCATTTGCATGGCTACACCAATGCCCGCGTCCATCTTGAACAGGGCCCGATGCTCGTCGAAGAGGGTAGCGGTGTTCATGTTTGGGATAACTCTGGCAATAAATACATCGAAGCCATGTCCGGGCTATGGAGCGTAGCGCTTGGCTTTGGTGAGCAACGACTCATTGATGTTGCAACGGCGCAAATGCAAAAACTGCCCTACTATCACACCTTTAGTCATAAAAGTCACTCGCAGGTTGCAGAGTTAGCCTACAAGTTAGTGGATATTGCGCCAGGCAATATGAGCAAAGCGTTTTTCACTAATTCTGGTTCAGAAGCAATTGATACCGCCATCAAACTCATATGGTATCGATCAAATGCATTGAATAAGCCTGAAAAGAAAAAAATTCTGACTAGAAACCGTGCATACCATGGCGTTACCACTGCAGGGGCATGCTTAACTGGTTTGCCTGCAAATCAGGCATCGTTCGATTGTCTTGTACCTGTGGTGCGACTCACTTGCCCGCACTATTGGCGCGAAAAACAAGATGGTGAAACCGAAGAGGCATTTGCTACTCGCCTTGCCAAAGAACTTGATGACACTATAGAAGCCGAGGGACCAGATACTGTGGCGGCTTTTTTTGCCGAGCCAGTGCAAGGTGCCGGAGGTGTTGTTGTACCGCCAAAAACCTATTGGAAGAAGATGCAGGCTGTACTGGACAACCACGATATTTTGCTGGTAGCCGACGAAGTGATCTGCGGGTTTGGGCGAACCGGAAACATGTTTGGTTGCCAGACCTACAACATCAAACCTGACATGATGACTTTGTCGAAGCAGCTCACATCATCTTATTTGCCAGGATCAGCTTTGCTGCTTAACGATCGGGTATTTGAGCCTTTAGCCGATGAAAGCAATCGAATCGGTGTACTGGGGCATGGTTTTACTGGCGGTGGGCATCCAGTTGTGTGTGCCGTTGCTAATGAAACTATCCGTATCATCGAAGAAAATAATCTGGTTGAGCGAGCTGCCGAGGTTGGCGCCCATATGATTTCTGGCCTAAAGCAATATGAATCTCATCCACTGGTTGCTGAGGTGCGTGGCGTGGGGCTTATCGCCGCAATGGAGCTGGTGACAAACAAAGAAACCAAAACGGCTTTGGATAAGCCTGGCATGCTGGGCATTATGGCTGGCAAGCATGCAGCTACCAATGGTTTCATTACACGCAACATCGTTGATTCAATGGCATTCTGCCCACCTTTGATTATTAATAAGCATGAAATCGATGACCTGATTGGGCGGGTCGGTAGAACACTTGATGACGTGCTTGCAGAGATAGGTGATGATGTTATCAAGTAAACTTCATCAACTAATAAGGCGAGTTAGTCACTATTTTAATTAATTCGTATAGTTGCACATACCAAATAGTACAACTCCATTCAGATATTTGTTCATTTACCTTTCAGTTGATTGCAAAATTTCAGACACTCAAAACCTACAGTGTCGTAATTTTGACTTACTTTGCATCTATTCCTCAAGTTGAATCTATGATGGCGCTGTAACTAATTGATTCGTATAGTCACGAACACCATCACTAACTCATTGTCTTTTAACGTAAAAACAGCGCCTTAAGGTCTCTTTTCCATTGACCATCTCAAGTCGTAGCCGTATAGTGGCTCTCAGTGCTTTTTTGTGGATGCAAGTGGGGATTAGGGCTTATTTTGAGCTGAAAAATCAATGTTTCGGGGTATTTCAAAATTAACGGTTGACGCGAAGGGGCGCCTGGCTATGCCCAAGCATCACCGTGACCGCCTTGAAAGCGACGGCATTACCCGACTGATGGTCACTGTTGACCCATCGCATTGTTTGCTGATTTACCCAATGCCCGATTGGCTGGAGATAGAGGCGCAATTGATGAGCGCTCCAAATGCTGACCCGAGAATACGCACCATGCAGCGATTGTTTGTTGGCTATGCGTCAGAGGTTGAATTTGATGTCAACGGCCGGATTCTGTTGCCACAAGCATTGCGTGAATACGCAGGAATTAAGAAGAAAACAGTGATGATCGGTCAGGGAAAAAAGTGCGAACTTTGGAGCGAAGAATCGTTTGATTCATCCGCAGAGATGTGGCCCGACGAAGTAGGTGATGTTGACCTGACCAGTACGCCAGAAGCGATTCAGAATTTGTCGTTTTAATGAGTTCCGACACCCATGTGTCGGTTCTGCAAACCGAAGCGGTGGAAGCACTGGATATTGTTTCCGATGGCAGATACGTAGATGCAACTTATGGCCGCGGTGGTCATAGCCTAAAAATTATTGAGCAATTGGGTGCGTCAGGCCGTTTATTGGCCCTGGACAGAGACCCGGATGCATTAGCCGACGCAGAGCGGCGATTTTACGATGACCAAAGATTCAATATAGTCAGCGCTAATTTTGCAGACATCGATCATGTAATTGAACAGCATGATTGGGTCGGCACAGTGGACGGATTGCTACTCGATCTGGGTGTGTCATCACCACAGCTTGATGACGCAATAAGAGGTTTTGGTTTTTCTCGCGACGGACCGCTCGATATGAGAATGGATCCGTTAACTGGGGTTTCAGCAGCTCAATGGTTGGCTGAAGTAAGAGAAGAAGAGTTAGTGTACGTGCTAAAAACATACGGTGAAGAGCGGTATGCACGCAGAATAGCTGCAGCTATTGTAGCTGCTCGCGATGCTGCCGCCATTACACGCACATCGCAGTTGGCTGAAATAGTCAAAGCGGCCCATCCGCGATGGGAGCGTCATCATCATCCGGCTACCCGCAGTTTTCAGGCTATACGCATACAGGTCAACGGTGAGCTTGAGGCCATCTCGCAGGTACTGACAAAAGCCACATCTGTACTGAAAAAGGGTGGTCGTCTGGTTGTTATCAGTTTTCACTCACTCGAAGACAGATTGGTTAAGCGTGCATTGCGTAAGCCTCCACCACCGGCAGACCTGCCGCGCCACCTGCCTTTGCCTGATGTAAAAGACCATCCGTGGAAACTGCTGAGCAAAGCCGTTAAAGCCAGCAATGAAGAAGTGATACGAAACCCGCGCGCTCGAAGTGCTGTGATGCGTGTTGCGCAGAGAGTGTTATGAATAGCTTGTCACTTGTACTGATTGTGCTCGCTGCTTTGAACGTTTGTTCTGCTGTGGCTGTTGTTTACAGCAAACATTTAAGTCGTCAGAGCTATGCGCAGATTTCTCAGAGCCAACAAGTTATCGATGAGCTTGATGTGCAGTGGAATCAATTGCAAATTGAAGAAAGTACGTTTTCCGAACATGGTCTGGTTGCTCGCACGGCAAGTGATCGGTTGGGAATGGTTTCGCCCGGACACAAGGGCATTGTCATGATTACGCGACAACCCTGAGGTGTTCTGTGAATAATAACTCTCAGAAAATAATGAATCGATGGACGCTGCGCCGCCAGTTAGTTCTGCTTACATTTGCACTGATGGGGCTAACCTTGATCGGTCGTGCTTTGTACTTGCAGGTCTTTGAATACGATTTTTACCGTAATCAAGGGGATGCGCGACATGTGCGCACGGTTGCCATTCCTGCGCATCGAGGCAGCATGCACGATCGCAATGGTGAGCCTCTGGCAATTAGCACGCCGATAAAAACGGTATGGGGTGTGCCGGAAAAATTGGCAGCACAGCCTGCCGCCTTGCGTGAAGTCAGTGCCTTGCTGGATTTGCCAACTGAAAAGCTGCAACTAAAAGCCGAGCAAGCGCAAGCTCAGGGTAAAGAATTTATTTATGTCAAGCGTCATGTTATGCCGGATGTAGCCGAAAAGGTTACCCAGCTTAATGTTGACGGTATTGGTTTGCAGCGCGAATACCGCCGGTATTACCCAAGTGGTCGGGCCGCTTCTCAAGTGGTTGGTTTCACCGATATCGATGACGTGGGCCGCGAAGGACTTGAGCTGGCTTATAACGAATGGCTCAGCGGTGAGCCGGGCAAGCGGCGCGTGGTGCAAGATCGTACCGGTCGCGAAATAACCGGAGTTGACATTATAGAGCCTGCCGTGCCTGGCAAAGATTTACGACTCAGCATAGATAAGCAGTTGCAGTACTTCTCAGATCAGGCACTGATCGATGTCATTAAAGAACACAAGGCCGAATCTGCATCGGTTGTGGTTATGAAGGTTCAAACCGGCGAAGTGTTAGCAATGTCGAACTATCCGTCTTACAACCCTAATGATGTGAGTGACCGAACAGGTGGGCAGCAACGTAATCGCACACTAACCGATGTGTTTGAACCTGGCTCCACAATGAAACCGTTTACCATTGCGGCCGCCTTGGAGTCGGGAAAATTCAGAGCTGATGACATCGTGTTCACTTCGCCGGGTTATTACAATATTGGTAAATACCAAATTAATGATATTCGCGATAACGGTTGGCTGGATTTGCGCGGCATTGTAAGGCAGTCCAGTAACGTTGGCGTAAGCAAAGTTGCCACCCAGCTCGACCCCGAACAAATGTGGTCGGTGTTCGACGGCTTTGGTTTTGGCCGTTCGCCGGGAAGTGAATTTCCGGGTGAAGTAGCAGGCTATTTTAACCACCCGATTCTATGGCATCACATAGAGCAGGCCAGTATTTCATACGGCTATGGAATTTCAGTGTCTGCACTACAACTGGTTCGTGCGTATTCAGCGTTTGCGAACGATGGCATATTGCCACCAGTTGCATTTATCGCTTCTGCATCTAATGAGACCGCTGAAGAAGGGATACGAGTAGTTGATAAAGATATCGCTCGGGAGGTTCGTAATATGCTCGAGTCTGTGGTCACTGACGGTACTGGTCATCGCGCAGCAATACCTGGTTATCGTGTAGCAGGTAAAACCGGCACATCGCATCGATCAGTTTCTGGTGGGTATGCAGAAGATCGTTATGTGTCCGTTTTTGCCGGATTTGCACCTGCTTCCAGGCCGGAGCTTGCCACAGTGGTTGTGATACATGACCCCAAAGGCGGGCAGCACTTCGGCAGTGTTGTAGCGGCACCGGTATTTGCCGATGTGATGTCGCATGCGTTGCGTATACAGAATATTGAACCAGATGATATTGCATCTGGTGAAATTAAGGAACAGCGCGTAGGTCAGGGTCCGGTGCTTGGGCCATATGCAGGTGATCGTTCCTGATGAATACCACCGCACCAACAATGCAGTTAACCACCTTGCTTGGTGGTTTTGTAGAAGATACTGCAGCGCTTGACTCAGCAGAAATGACAGTGGCTGTTTGCGGTGTCTGTCTCGATAGTCGATTGCTTGAGACTGGTGATGTTTACCTGGCGATGGACGGTGCGAGTGCTCATGGTCTGCAATTTATTGACTCTGCGCTCGATAAAGGTGCGTGTGCTGTAGTGGTTGATGATGCGGGGAAAAGTATGTACGCAAAAGCGATAGCTAAAGCGCATGTTGCAGGAAAGCCGGTACTGCATGTCTCTCAATTAAAACAGCGAGCAGGTGAAATTGCCGCTCGTTTCTATCAGAACCCAAGTCGGCAATTGCAGGTTGTGGCTGTTACCGGTACCGATGGTAAAACGTCTGTATGCCGGTTTGTTGCCGATGCGCTCAATGGTGCAGGTCTCACTTGTGGCTATATTGGCACTCTGGGTTGGGGGATAGGTGTGTTAACCGAAACGCAATTGACCACACCCGACGCGGTTTCGATTCAGCGCATGATGGCTGAACTACGCGATGCTGGTGCACGTGTTGTGGCATTAGAAGCATCCTCACACGGCTTGCAGGAAGGTCGACTTGATGCGGTGAATATAGATGTGGCCGTGTTAACCAATTTTGGCAGAGATCATCTCGACTACCACAACAGTTTAGCCGAATATAAAAAAGCCAAAGCGCGTTTATTTGATTGGCCTGGCCTACGTTTTGTTGTCGTTAATGGCCAGGATGAGCTTGGCAGTGAGATTGCGGCCAAAGTCGCTAAACGTGCCGATTGTTCAAGTGTGGTTTTCATTGCCGATGCTGCGAAGTCCAGGAACGTTAATGTCGATGCCGATATCCTGATTCACTCTGATTTGGTAGAGCATCGCTCCGATGGTTTGCAATTCGGACTGATCGACAATGGGGAACGATTCGATCAGCGTACGACCCTGATGGGATCTTTCAATGTAGATAATCTGCTTGCTTGTCATGGTGTGCTGCGAGCACTGGGCCAGGCGGCTAACGATGCCAGTGCCAACCTGAGTCATGTAGAACAAGTTCCCGGGCGTATCGAGCAATTCAGCGCGACCAATAAACCAACTGCAATTGTTGACTACGCGCACACGCCACAAGCTTTGACCGTCGTTATTGAAGCGGTCAGGCATCACTGTAAGGCTAAGCTTTGGGTGGTGTTCGGCTGTGGTGGAGACCGTGACCCCGGCAAGCGCGCCCCAATGGGTGCTGCTGCTGAGCAGGCTGACCACATTATAGTGACCGATGATAATCCGCGTACTGAGCTTTCCGAAGATATTCTTCAGCACATTGTTGCAGGGATGCAGGCACCAACGCGCGCGATCATAATAGCCGATCGTGCTACAGCTATAGCGTATGCGTTAAGCCAGGCTGACAAAGATGATTTGGTACTCATTGCCGGTAAAGGTCATGAGGATTATCAGATCATTGGTACGCAGAAACATGAATTCAGTGATCGTGTCTGCGTTATGCAATTTATGCAGGAGGCGGTTTAATGATTCGCCTTATGCTTTCCGATTTTCAGTCACGCGTTGAAGGTGATTTGCTTGGCGACGATGTGCAGCTAAACAGTTTTAGCATCAATACCCGAACGATACAGCCAGATGACTTATACATTGCTATAGAGGGTGACCGCTTTGATGGCCATGATTATTGTGGTGATGCTGAACGCAAGGGCGCTTGTGGCCTTGTGGTGCACAAAGAAGTTGATTCGGACTTACCACAACTAAAGGTCGAGAATACACGAACGGCACTTGGGTTGTTGGGCAAAATGTGGGCCGAGCAATTTCAGGTGCCAACGGTGGCCATAACCGGTAGTAACGGCAAAACCACAGTAAAAGAAATGGTTGCTGCCATGCTCGGTCAACTCGGTCCAGTACTGGCCACCGAAGGAAATTTCAACAATGATATTGGCGTGCCATTAACGCTATTGCAACTGCGCGCTCATCATCATTACGCAGTTATCGAGATTGGTGCAAATGCGCCTGGTGAAGTTGCCAATCTTAGTCGTCTGGTACAGCCTGATGTTGCACTGGTTAATAACGTGGGTGAGGCGCATCTGGAAGGTTTTGGCAGTATAGAAGGTGTTGCCAGTGCAAAGTCAGAAATTTTTGAAGGCTTAAGTTCCAACGGCTGGGCGGTAATCAATGCTGACGATCGCTTCACCGATGTTATGCAACAAGCCGCATCGCATGCCCATATTCATTTGTTTGGTTCACATGAAGATGTTGCAGTGCGTCTCATGCCCGAACGAGAACTTAAGATAACGACTGGTGAAAAATTACTATCACCTCGGTTTGAATTGCTCGGTCAGCACAACCGTCTGAACGCGGTTGCAGCCACTGCAGTCGCGCAATGTATGGATGTACAGCCAGTCGCTATCATGTCTGGTCTTGCACAAATTCAGGCGGTCGCGGGTCGTTTGAACAAACTTCCCGGCATTAACGGATCAACCTTGATTGATGATACTTACAATGCCAATCCTGTTTCAGTGCGAGCTGCTATAGACGTACTAGCAGAATTCGATGGTTTGCGAATCTTGGTGCTGGGTGATTTAGGTGAGCTGGGACCAGATGAAATAAATGCTCACGCAAAGCTTGGTGCCTATGCCAAAGAGGCCAAAATTGATCATTTTTTTTCTGTAGGTGCATTAAGCGGGCATGCGGCCGTTGCGTTTGATGGTGCAGTACATTTCCCCGATAAAGAACAGCTGATTGATACATTGCTGGCTGTGATTGATACTGACACCACGATATTGGTCAAAGGGTCGCGCAGCAGTCAAATGGAACTTGTTGTTAATCCGCTTATCGATCACAGCCCTCGGAATGAGCCAGAGAGTAGTGTGGATGCTGCGGGCTCGAGCGAGGTCATATCATTATGATGCTCTTGCTTGGTGACTGGTTAGTCAGTTTAGACGCAGGTTTTGGCGCTATACAGTACATAACGTTGCGGGCGATATTCTCAGCCTTAACCGCGTTGATTGTTTGTTTGGTATTTGGGCCATTGCTGATTCGATGGTTAACGGCTGCAAACATCGGCCAGTCTGTTCGCGATGATGGTCCGGAATCGCATTTCTCCAAAGCTGGCACGCCAACAATGGGTGGCGCCATGATTGTCGTGGCTGTCGCGCTTAGCACTTTGCTGTGGTCAGATCTGTCTGTGCGACAAGTTTGGTTTGTCCTGTTCGTTACCGTTGGGTTTGCGGCGGTGGGTTGGGTTGATGACTATCGTAAAGTTATGTTGTCAAATTCAGCAGGGCTTAGTGCCAGAGAAAAGCTGATGTGGCAATCACTGATTGCTGGTGCGGCAGTTATCGCAGTCTATTTAACAACCAATGATCAGGCTCAGCTTACGCTGACCATACCCATTTTCAAAGATGCCGATATTCATCTGGGTTGGCTTTTTATACCGTTTGCATTTCTGGTGATTGTAGGTAGCAGTAACGCGGTAAATTTGACCGATGGATTGGACGGGCTGGCCATCTTGCCAACGGTTATGGTCGCAGCTGGTTTGGGTCTTATCTCTTATTTAGCTGGTCATGCCATTTTTGCTGACTACCTGCATATTCCTAATATCAAAGGGTCGGGTGAATTAACGGTTTTTTGTAGTGCCATGATCGGTGCAGGCTTGGGTTTTTTGTGGTTCAACACCTATCCAGCACAAGTATTTATGGGCGATGTTGGCGCTTTGTCATTGGGTGCAGCGCTTGGTGCCATATCGATCATGGTTCGTCAGGAACTGGTGCTGTTTATCATGGGTGGCATCTTTGTGCTTGAGGCAGTATCGGTCATTGTTCAAGTGACGTCGTTCAAATTGACTGGCAAGCGTGTTTTTCGAATGGCACCGATACACCATCACTTTGAACTTAAAGGCTGGCCTGAGCCGCGCATCATTGTGCGATTCTGGATTATCACTGTCATCCTCGTATTGGTTGGCTTATCCACTTTGAAGCTGCGTTAATGAATATCGATATCATTAAAAACAAGCGCGTACTGGTGGTTGGTCTGGGTGTGACTGGAGAGTCTGTCGTGCGTTTTCTACATGCGCAGCAGGTCGTGTTCGATGTAGTAGATGAAAAATCAAAACCTTCTGATGTGTTGCAGCGCTATCTGGCTGATGCAGCCGTGCACACGATTCTAGACGCTCAACTGTGCAGTGAATACGATGTGCTGGTCATTAGCCCTGGGGTGCCGCGTTCGTTAAAAGCATTGCAGGCTGCAGCTTCGGCTGGCGTAGAAATTATTGGCGATATAGAACTGTTTACGCAGGCTATAGGCGACACGCCAGTTATAGCTGTTACCGGGTCGAACGGCAAAAGCACGGTAGTTTCATGGATTGCGCATGTACTCAATCATTGTGGTAAGCGGGTAGGGCTGTGTGGAAACATCGGCACGCCAGCGCTCGACAGTATCGATGCCGACACTGAAGTGTATGTGCTCGAGCTGTCCAGCTACCAGCTCGAGTCAACCAGGTCGCTAAAGACTGTATCAGCGGCGGTTCTGAATATTTCAGATGATCACATGGATAGATACACCTCCATTGAACACTACGCGCAAGTGAAGCGTCGCGTCTATGATGGTTGTTCGCATTCTGTCGTGAACCTAGATGATAAACGAACATGGCTAGAGCCGATTGCGCACAACAGCGGCGCAGCATTCTCATTGATCAACACTGACGGCGCTGATTATCACCTGCTCGAAGCTGCCAACGATGCCTGGTTGTGCCACGGTGACAAGAAGCTTGTGCTACGTAGTCAGTTGCAAACACCTGGTAGCCACAATGTGGCAAACGCACTGGCTGTATTGGCATTGTTGCAACCGATGAATCTGGATTTAAATAAAGCGGTGGTAGGTTTGGTTGCTTTTAATGGTCTGGAGCATCGAACAGAATTTGTTTTGGAACGTGATGGTGTGCGTTGGTATAACGATTCCAAAGGAACCAATATTGATGCCTGCGAAAAAGCGATAACAGCGATGAGTGGGCCGGTTGTCTTGATTGCTGGTGGCTTAGCCAAAGGTGCTGATTTTACCGCGTTACGTATAGTGGTAGAGCAACATGTTAAGGCCTTATTGTTAATTGGTGAAGATGCTGCGTACATTCGCGATGCACTCAAAGGCACTACGCAGATTGTTATGGCCAATAGCTTGAATGAGGTGGTCAAGCGTGCTGATGACTTGGCTGAAAGTGGCGATGTGGTTCTGCTCTCACCAGCTTGTTCCAGTTTTGACATGTTTGAAAACTTTGAGCAGCGTGGCGAGTTGTTTAAGCGGGCAGTGGAGGCTATTGCAGCATGAGTTCACTGGTCTCAAAAGTTGCCACGGGCAAAATAGTCAACCGAGCCAAGTTGGCTGAAAAGTCGCGAAACGATTTAGCCGACAATGCTTTGCTGATAGCGGTTGTTGCCTTATCTTTGTTCGGTGTTGTGATGATAGCTTCGGCATCGATGGCCTTAGCAGCGGAAAACTACAGCAACCCGTTTTATTTTGCTAGCCGACAATTATTTTTCTTGGGATTAGGCCTGGCTGGCGCAACCGTTTTATATCAGTTTCCGCTGTCTGACTGGGAAAAATACGGGCCCTATCTCATCATCATATCGTTGGTGTTTTTGAGTTTGGTGTTGGTCATTGGTAAAGAAGTCAATGGCAGCAAACGCTGGATAGATCTTGGCCTTTTCACGGTTCAAGTATCTGAAACCGTCAAGCTGTTTATTATTGTGTATCTGGCTGGTTATCTGGTGCGACGTGGTGAGTTGGTACAGAGCACAATAGGCGGGTTTTTAAGGCCCCTGGCCTTAATCCTGGTTGCCAGTGTGCTGTTGCTGCTTGAGCCTGATTTTGGCGCTGTGGTTGTAATCGTCTTGACCTCCTGTGCCATGTTATTTATTGCGGGCGTAAAGTTACAGCAATTTTTAGCGTTGATTGTCAGCCTGGCTGTCTCAGGTGCCGTGTTAATCATAATGTCGCCTTACCGTGCCAAGCGACTGGCCAGCTTTCTCGATCCATTCGACGATCCGTTCGCCAGTGGTTTCCAGCTTACTCAATCCCTGATTGCTATTGGCAATGGCTCATTGACTGGCATGGGGTTGGGAAACAGTGTGCAAAAGTTACTGTATCTGCCCGAAGCACATACTGACTTTCTGTTTGCTGTTATGTGTGAAGAGTTTGGCTTTTTGGGTGTGCTGTTCGTTGTTTCTCTGTATGGGTTCATTCTATGGAAGAGCTTTAATCTGGCAAAAATTGCCGATCAACAAGGTAATCGTTTTGCCGGGTACTTGGCTTTGGGTATAGGTATCTGGATTGGTTTGCAGTCGTTTATCAACATTGGTGTGAATATGGGCATCTTGCCAACCAAAGGTATCACCTTGCCGATGATGAGTTACGGCGGAAGTAGTGCGATTGTGTTTATCGTCTCTTTTGCTTTGTTGTTAAGAATCGAACTTGAAACCCGCGAATTCGCGAATCGCGCGTTACGCAGCAGTTCTCCCGGAGGTGCCAAATGAGTGCATCTCAAACGGTGGTTATCGCGGCTGGTGGTACAGGTGGTCATATCTACCCGGCCATGGCTGTTGCGCGTGTGTTGAAGGATCGAAAAGTACCTGTTGTCTGGGTTGGTACCAGGGATGGTCTGGAGTCGCGCATTGTGCCGGCTGCCAATATCGATATTCGTTTTATTAATGTCAGTGGTCTTCGTGGGCAGGGAATTAAAGGCATGATTACCGGGCCTTTCAAATTACTTCGTGCTTGTGTTCAAAGTATTCGCATATTAGCCGATGTTCGCGCCAGTGCCGTACTTGGAATGGGCGGGTTTGTATCAGGGCCAGTAGGTATTGCGGCATTACTTACGCGTCGAATGTTGGTTTTACATGAGCAAAATGCCGTTGCCGGTATGACAAATAAATGGTTAGGCCGACTCGCAAATAGAGTCTACAGCGCCATGCCAAATGTTTTTCCTGAGAAAGTGGGTGCTATTGCCATCGGTAATCCAGTGCGCGAATCAATTGAAAACTTAGGTTTGCAAAAGGTACAACAAAGTGCAGTTTGCGAAGCGACTGTAACGTCTGGCCATACTGAGCAAAACGCGACGACGCTTGAGCGACCGACTTTAAACGTGCTTATAGTAGGCGGCAGTCGCGGTGCTCGGGCTCTCAATGAAGCGGTACCCGAAGCGTTGAATCACTTGCTGAAAATACAAGCTGATTTGGGCCTGAGTGTTTGGCATCAAACCGGACCGGCTGACGAGTCGATGGTGCAAAAGTCTTACCAGCAATTACAAACGGTTGCGAATTCAATAAAAGTCACCGCCTACATAGAAGAGGTAAAGGATGCTTATCACTGGGCAGATATCATCATTTGTCGAGCAGGTGCGATGACGGTTAGTGAGCTAAGTGCTGCTGCTTTACCAGGTATTTTTGTGCCCTATCCGCATCACGCTGACGATCAACAAACGTTAAATGCGAAGTTTCTTGTTGATGCCGGAGCCGGCGTGTTAATGCCGCAGAGCGAACTTACCAGCGATGCATTGGCGACAACATTAAAACAACTGAGTTCATCGCCAGAGATATTAACGAATATGTCCACGGCGGCGCAGGCTCTGCATAAGCCTGATGCAGCGATAGTGGTTGCTGACGCTCTGCAGGAGGCTGCAAGCTGATGGTTGTTGATATCTCGCCAAATGTAAAAAGCCAAATGCGCCGCGTGCGTGCCATGCACTTTATAGGCATTGGTGGTGTGGGCATGGGTGGTATAGCTGAAGTTATGCACCACCTGGGGTTCAGCGTGAGTGGTTCTGATCTTGGCAGTAATGCGCTCACCGAGCGACTCGAATCATTAGGTGTGAAAGTGCAGCGAGGCCATGCAGCGGAGCATGTTGATGGTGTCGATGTGGTGGTTATTTCAACCGCAGTACCACAAGATAATCCAGAACTCGAGCGCGCCAGAGAACAAAATATTCCGGTTGTTCGACGTGCGGAAATGCTCGCAGAACTCATGCGCTTTCAACAAGGTATCGCCGTTGCAGGCACGCACGGCAAAACCACGACCACCAGTTTGGTTGCAAGCCTGTTGACAGAAGGTGAACTCGATCCCACCTATGTGATAGGTGGTCGGCTTAATAGCTCCTCGACCAATGCTTATCTGGGACAGTCAGACTGGTTAGTGGCTGAGGCCGATGAAAGTGATGCCTCTTTTTTATATTTGCAACCGGTTATTTCCATTGTTACCAACATAGATGCAGATCATCTATCAACTTACGATGGTGACTTTGAAAAACTGAAACAGACCTTTATCGATTTTCTCATGCACTTGCCATTCTATGGGCTGGCTGTTGTGTGTATTGATGATGAGCACGTCCGTGAAGTGCTTCCCAGTGTGGCGCGACCAATTCGAACCTACGGTATATCCGAAGAAGCAGATATTCGAGCAAGCAACATCAAGCAAAGCGGGCTGGAAATGCATTTCGATGTGCACTTTCCTAACGGCGTCAATATTAATAATGTCGTACTAAACATGCCAGGTCATCACAACGTGCTAAATGCCCTGGCAGCCATCGCCATAGCTAACGAACTAGGTGTTAGCGAGGCCGTTATAAAACGTGCACTGAGCGGCTTTGCAGGTGTTGGTCGTCGTGCCCAGGCAGCTGGTGTTTTACACTTCGCTTCTGGAACAGCCAGGTTGTTCGATGACTATGGCCATCATCCAACCGAAGTTTCTGCAACGCTTGCTGCTATTTCGGGTGGTTGGCCGGACAACCGTCTTGTCGTGGTGTTTCAGCCACATCGCTACAGTCGTACTCGAGATTTGTTTGAGGATTTTACAGAGAGTTTGTCAACGCCAGATGTGCTGGTACTCACTGAAGTCTACAGCGCTGGTGAGGAAAAAATCACCGGCGCCGATGGCCGGTCTTTGGCCCGAGCCATTCGCAATCGTGGTCAGGTGGATCCCATTTTTGTTGAAGACATCGTAGCCGTTCCCAAGGCGCTGCAAAATGTTTTGCAAGATGGCGATGTGGTGCTAACGCTCGGTGCCGGTAATGTAGGCAGCCTTGCCAATTCTTTACCGGAGTATTTTTCAAAAGGAGATAGCCATGCCCGATAGTGCGCTGATATCTCCATCACGGTTTGGCAAAGTTGCTGTGGTCATGGGCGGTTGGTCGGCTGAGCGTGATGTGTCGCTTATGAGCGGACAACAAGTGTTCGAAGCACTGGTATCACAGGGTGTAGATGCACATGCAATGGATGCAGGTCGTGATGTGGCCAGTGTGCTGGTTTCCGGTGGGTTCAATCGAGCGTTTCTCATTTTACACGGTCGTGGTGGCGAAGATGGACACGTTCAGGGTGCTCTTGAGTTAGCTGGAGTGCCGTACACAGGTAGCGGCGTGTTGGGCTCAGCGTTGGCAATGGATAAGTTTCGATCTAAAACGGTTTGTCGTGACATCGGTATACCCACCGCAGAAGCACGAATGGTTAGTAGCCTGAAGGAGGCGCAATCGGCTGCAAACGACATTGGACTGCCAGTGGTTATCAAACCAACACTGGAAGGTTCGAGTATCGGTGTGTCAATGGTCAATGGAACTCAGTCAATCAAGCCTGCGTATGTCGATGCTGAAAAACATGGGCCAGTGATGGTTGAACGCCGTTTAATGGGGCCGGAGGTTACCGCTGCCATTTTAGGTGATCAATGTTTGCCGTTGGTCAGCATGAAGGGTGCTGGTGAGTTTTATGATTACGAAGCCAAGTATTTTGCTGATGATACTGAGTACCAGTGTCCTGCGAACCTGGATGCGACGCTAACCACGCAAATTCAACAATATGCCATGCAGGCATTTAAAGCACTCGATTGCAGCGGTTGGGGACGGGTTGATTTTATGCTTGATGAGGACAACAACCCCTATTTCGTCGAATGTAATACAGCTCCGGGCATGACAAGTCATTCGTTATTGCCAATGGCTGCAAAACAAAGTGGCATGTCGTACGAAGCCTTATGCATAAAAATCCTTTTTGAAACACTGACTGCAGAGGAGTTAGCCGCATGAGTGCTGTACTTCGATCTGAGCAAGTGCTGCCTGTCAGCAAAGAACCAATGAAGCCACGGTTTCGTTGGTCAATTGGTATTTTAGGATTGGTCATTGTGGTTACTGGAGCCATGTATATCTCCGGCTTTGCATCTGATCCGGAGCGCTTTCCGGTTACCAATGTTGATGTGCAGGGCACGCTTGATTACACCGACCGGACTGTATTGCAAGAGCATGTCGAGCGACATACTAAACAAGGTTTTTATGGCATGAACGTCGATGCAATAAGAAGCGATATTGAATCCATGCCGTGGGTGTCCGATGCGCATATTCGCCGTATTTGGCCAGGACGTTTAATGGTTACTGTGGAGGAGCACGAACCAGCCGCTCGATTCAATGACGATATGCTGGTTAGTAAAAGTTTGGAGCTGTTTAAACCTGACCAACTTAACATAGATAATCCGGACTATAACCAATGGCGGCGCAGCTTTTCGGACCTGCCTCGGTTGGCAGGTGCGCAAGGTCGTCACGAATTTGTATTAGATGCATTTCGCAACTATGAACTGGCACTTAAACCATTTGATGTACAGGTAAAGGCGCTGCTCGAAGACGAGCGTCGCTCACAGACCTTGGAATTGGCAAATGATGTAACGGTTCGTATTGGTTACGAGTCGCATGAGCTGCGTTTGCAGCGTTTTATTGATGTGTATGAACGTTTGGTAGTGCCATTGAACGGAACACCTGCGCGATTTGATATGCGCTATAGCAATGGGTTCGCTCTCTCTAAAGGTGATCGCATCGGAGGAACTAATTGAGCATGTCAGATAAGACTCAAAATCAGATGATTGTTGGTCTGGATATCGGCACTTCAAAAATTGTCGCGATTGTTGCCGAGATCGATGATGAGGGCAATATTGAGATCGTTGGAATGGGTACACACCCATCGCAAGGTCTCAAGAAAGGCGTTGTTATTAATATCGACTCTACTGTTAATGCCATACAAAAAGCGATTGAAGAGGCTGAACAAATGGCCAACGTAAAAATTCAATCCGTTTTTGCCGGTATTGCGGGCAGTCATGTGAAAAGTTTGAACTCGCACGGCATTGTGGCCATTAGAGCGAATGAGGTTGAACCTGATGATGTTGAACGCGTTGTCGATGCTGCAAAAGCTGTGGCCATTCCTGCTGATCAGCGCATCCTTCATGTGTTACCGCAAGAGTTCATTATTGATAACCAGGATGGTATTCGACAGCCAATTGGTATGTCCGGTGTACGACTCGAGGCTAAGGTACATCTGGTGACAGGTTCCATTAGTGCTGCACAGAACATCGCTAAATGCATTCGTCGGTGCAACCTCGAAGTTGAGGACATTATTCTTGAGCAACTAGCATCAAGTTACTCAGTGCTTACGCCAGATGAAAAAGAACTGGGAGTGATCATTGTCGATATGGGGGGCGGTACTACCGATATTGCTGTGTTTACCGATGGTGCGATAAGGCACACGGCGGTTATTCCGATTGCAGGTGATCAGGTAACAAACGATATAGCGGTTGCGTTTCGTACACCAACGCAATTTGCTGAACAAATTAAAGTAAAGCACGCATGCGCTTTGCAACAACTGGCAAGTCCAGAGGAAATGATTGAAGTACCAGGCGTCGGTGATCGAGCAGCTCGCCGACTAGCACGGCAAACACTCGCAGAAGTGGTTGAACCGCGATACGAAGAATTGCTTGGACTCGTCCACGCAGAACTTCGACGAAGCGGTTTCGAAGAAGATTGCGCAGCTGGCGTTGTATTAACCGGCGGCACTTCGAAAATGGAAGGAGTAGTGGAGTTGGCAGAGGAAATTTTTCATATGCCAGTACGGCTAGGAGTTCCGCAGCATGTAACCGGAATGGCGGAAGTGGTCCGCAATCCAATTCATGCGACCGGCGTTGGCTTGTTGTTATTTGGTAAACACAGCCGCTTAAGCCCACAGCATCATTCAACAGTTGATACGCGATCCGAAGAGGGT
>CAYTJF010000077.1:0-21445 GCA_964437945.1 uncultured Granulosicoccaceae bacterium | reverse complement strand
ATTATATTTACACTAACCATGTGCACTCTTTAAACGTACACGCGGATCAATAGCAAAATAAAGCAAGTCGACCAACAAATTAATGATCACAAACATCATTGCGATCAATACCAGGTATACGGACATAACTGGGATATCTACATACCGAATCGAGTCCAGAAACAACAGCCCCATACCTGGCCACTGAAAAACAGATTCGGTAACGATGGAGAACGCAATGATACCACCCAGCTGTAATCCAATTATCGTTACTACAGGTACCAACGTATTGCGAAAAGCATGATTAAAATGCAGAGATCGATAGTTAATACCTCTGGCAGTGGCAAACTTGACAAAGTCTGTTTTCAACACATCTTGCATTTCTGCACGCACCAGGCGCATGGTGAGGGTGAGTTGGTATACGCCCAACGTTATGGCTGGTAACAGCAGTGACTTCCAACCTTCCCAGGTAAGAAAACTGGTTTGCCACCAGCCTATTTGCACTGTTTCACCACGACCAAATGTGGGCAACCAGCCAAGCTCTACTCCAAACAGGTAAATGAGAAAGATTCCGATAACGAAGGTTGGCACTGAAATGCCAACAAGCGTTGTAACAAGAATGGCATTGGCAATAATTCCGTCGCGCTTAAGCGCTGTGTAGATACCCGCTGGTATTCCTACAATCAAAGAAATTAACAGCGAGACAAACCCGAGTTCCAGCGTTGCAGGCATTCGAGTCAGTATCATTTCACTCACTGGCTGACGGGTACGGTAGGAATAGCCAAACTCACCCTTTGACAAATCACCGACAAATCGCAAATACTGCGTAGATAACGGGTCGTTCAAACCAAGGCGTTCGCGCAAATTCTCCTGATCTTCAATCGAAGTTTCCTGGCCTACCATCTGCGCAACCGGGTCACCCACGAATCGAAACAACGAGAAAGCAATTAAACTCACTGCCAACATGACAATGACGGATTGCATGAGTCTGCGAAAAATAAAACTCAACATAATTAATCTAACTGCATCATTAATCTAACTGCATCATTAATCTAACTGCATCATTAATCTAACTGCATCATTAATCTAACTGCGTCATTAATTCAATCACGTCATTAATCTAACCGCATCCTCTTTGAAGAGAAGTGATTCGATACTGAGAATTAGCAGTATAAAGCTAAATCAGGCTTTCATACTCCCGCCCATGACTCAGTGATGGGATTTGTTGACGCATACTGTCTGCTTCGGACAATTCGATCTCCAGCACCTGCGACCCAATTGTATCGCCCAGGTCAGCTATAACATGACCCCATGGGTGTATCAATAAAGAATGGCCATAGGTTTTACGCCCATCTGCATGCTCACCAGTTTGGGCCGCAGCAACAATAAAGCAAGCATTTTCAATCGCTCTTGCCCGAAGCAATACCTCCCAGTGTGCTTGACCCGTTTTTCGCGTAAAAGCTGAAGGCACAAATATGATTCTTGCACCCGCTTGTGCGTATTCCCGGTAGAGCTGAGGAAAGCGTAAGTCATAGCAGATAGACAAACCCATTGGACCCCACGGTGTTTTTGCTACCACCGATTGGGTACCGGCTGAATAGCGCTTAGATTCCAATCGTTCACGACCATCGGGCAAGTAGATATCAAACAAATGTATTTTATCGTACCGTGCAACAATATCGCCAGCTGCATTAATCAAGTGCGTACGATTTACCGGCAAACCTGATGGGCCAAGAACCGGCGTGGACCCATTGTGTATCCAGATGCCATGTTCAGCTGCCAACGCCTGACAAGCTGCAACATAAGGGTCGCGGTGTTCCTCACAAATCATTCCCGAAGCTGATTTGACATCCTGGTTCATTAGTCCAGATACTTCTGGTAAACATAACATGTGACATTTATGTTCTGCGGCTTTTTCAACCAACACTTCAAGCGCTGCAATATTATTTGCGTGTGTGTTTGATGTATTGGTTTGTGCAAGCAATATGCTTAACTGATTCTGAACAGATCCAGTTGAAACTTGCCGACAAGATTTATCAGGTTCGTCAATCATGTAATCATCTTTGCATCAGGCTTACACAGCAGACGAATTTGTTCTTTAGAATATGCATTCACCTGACCAATGCAAACCAGCCCGGCCTGCACACCCGACGGAGCAGGGGTTACTGTCCATCGCCGACCAACAACCTGAATGGTTTTTAGCGAATTATCTGTATCCATTACAAACCCTTTAGCTCGCACCAGACCACAACGTTTATCAGCAAGTTGAGTCGCCAATCTGTTCGCATCGACTACGTGCTCCATTGACAAGCTAAGCGTGGAAAAAACTGAGTTAGCAGAATTAGGCTGTTTCAGATTTTGAGGATGTTTGGAAGTGTGATTGAGTTCGAACAGCACTGCAGGGTCAATTGTACTATTTACCGCATCTATAAGTGGTGTTTGAGTGTAATGCTCATCTATCCATAAACGAATCGCCCGAGCCTGTGCATCAGATAACAAGTCCAGTTTATTTAGTACTATCAAGTCAGCATCGCTGAGCTGGCGTAGAACGGTGTCACCAATGTACTTCTCTGCAACGGATGATTGAATCGTTGCAGCATCTGCAAGCACAACAATACCTTCGAGTCGATATGCGCGCAATAACGATAATGATTGAGCTATGGCACCAGGCAAAGCAACACCACTGGCTTCAATAAATATATGGTCGGGCAGGTTGGGCTGTGCTTGCAATTTTTGCAACGACAAAGACAAGTCATCTCCGTAGCTACAACAAATACAGCCACCGCTAAGATTGATTACATCGCCATCCTGGCCTTCGATTAATGCAGCATCGATCGGCAAATCACCAAAATCATTAACCAGCACGGCAAGGCGTACACCATTGGCATGTCGCAACAAATGATTAACCAGGGTTGTCTTACCGCTACCCAGAAATCCACCAATAATTGTAACTGGAAGTGTATTAGTCATCTAGATGTCACTGGCTGGAAATACGCGACCCGATTGCACAGTACCCCAAACCCTGACATCTTTTAAAGATTGTTCCGAAATGCTGGTCGGATCATCTTCGAGAACGGCAAAGTCAGCCAGCTTGCCTGCTTCTATTGAACCGATCTCATCATCCATGTTAAGCGTGTAGGCAGCACCGAGCGTAATTGCATAGAGCGCTTCATCTACAGTGATTTTTTCATACTCACCCTGCGTGCGGCCTGAATTGGTTTGTCGGGTAACGGCACACCACGCCGTAAATAAGGGGCTCAACGGTGTAATCGGTGCATCAGAATGAATAGCCAGCGGAATACCGTTATCCAATGCGGTACGACAGGCATTCATACGCTCGGCCCGTTCCGGGCCAACAGTAATTTGATAGTGCTCATCGCCCCAATAGAAGTGATGGTTAGCAAAATGATTAACACACATATTCAGCTTTGCCATGCGTCGATATTGTGCTGCATTAATAAGCTGGCCATGCTGAATGGTAAATCGATGATTTGAATTCGGGCACTTTTTAAGCGCAGCCTGTAATGTATCAAGGGCCAGATCGGTCGCCTCATCACCATTGGTGTGCGTATGCACTTGCAGGTCTTCTTGCAAAGCCATTTCATAAATAGCCAGCATTTGCTCAGGCGCTATATACCAAAGCCCGTTGGGCGCACCATTAAAATAACCCGGCCACTTAATACGCGCTGAGAATCCTTGAATAGAACCATCGGCTATCACCTTAATTTTACCAAGACGAAATCGGTCGGTTGAGCGCAGGCGTAACGCTTTGGCGTGCTCGATAAGCTCTGCAGGTGTTGAGCCATGATGAAAACGTAAAGCCATTATGCGAACCGGAAAGTTATCTCTCCCTGTGACTTGAATACCCATGTCCACGGTGTCGTCATCCAAACTGGCGGCCAGATCGGTCGCGGTAGTTACACCGCTGCGAACACACAAGCGAGCAAAATCAACAAGCCCTGGCTCATCAAACTCAAGCATGTTGTCATCAAAACCCGCTTGCTGGCCCACGGGAAACATCACATCCGGGCCTTTCAATTCACCGGTAGGCAAACCGTCGCTGCCCAATGGCACACCATCGTGTTCAATGCCTGGCCTTAAATAATCTGCCAACTCAAGCGCTTTTGTATTCACACTCATGATGTGACCCGAAGCATGCATGATTCCGACTGGCCTTGTTGTGGATACCCGGTCCAGTTGTTCGCGAGTAATTTTTTTATTGGAGTAGTAAATAGGATCAATGGCCCAGCCGGTCAAAGCCGTTGCGGGGTCGTCCAGAGTGATCTCTTTTTCCTGTAGGCGTTTAATAACATCTTCTATTGATGCCAGGCCCGACCAGACCTTCCCATGCGGATCGGTTCGATCGTGAAAGCCACAGTACACGTAGCGCCACCATTTACCTTCCACTGTGTGGCAATGCCCCTCAACCAGACCAGGCATAAGCACCTTGTCGATGAATTGTTCGTCCAGGGTGTATTCGCCAAAACCTGCAAGCTCATCTAACGAACCTGCACCCAGTATTCGCCCATCACTAACTGCGACATGCGTAACAGCTGGCCGCGCCGGATTCATGGTGATGATTTTTCGAGCTGCATAGATTTTTGTCATAAACCGCCCCTATGTAGAACCAGTACCAAACCAGAACTCAATTAAATAAAGCGCTTCTTACCGCGCGGACCGAGTGTTACACTCTAGCGTAACCCAAGAATACCAAGTCGAACAAATGATTTCGGCATGAGGATGAAATGAATACCAAACAGCCTTTTTGGTCCTATTGTTTGGCATTCTTTATTTAGCAACGAGTTAGTAGTTTAGTTAGCACATAGTTAGCACATAGTTAGCACATAGTTAGCAAAAAAGATCAGGAGGACTAACAACCATGCGTACATTATTGAAACAACTGGCTGTAGCATCAGCAACTGCCGCCATCTTGGCAACATCGGCAATCGCCGCAGACGAGCCAACCAAAGGCGGTACGCTTGTCTTTTCTTTGGCACAACAACCCAGGCATTTAAATCCCGCGGTGCAATCAGGAACCGCTACCGGTGCACCCGGCGCACAATTGTTTGCAGCACCACTTCGCTATGACGAAGACTGGACACCACAACCTTACCTGGCAGAATCGTGGGAAGTTGCTGAAGACGGTTTGTCGGTAACGCTTAATCTGGTTAAAAGTGCTGTGTTCCACGATGGCAAACCCATCACATCAGAAGATGTGGCTTTCTCGGTTAAAACCATTCAGGAAAACCATCCGTTCAAAACCATGTTTGCACCGGTTACCGAAGTGCAAACACCCGATGCACATACAGCGATCTTAATTCTGTCAAAACCACACCCGGCACTCATGTTGGCCATGTCGTCACAACTGATGCCAATTATTCCAAAACATGTATACGGCGATGGTCAAGACCCAAAAGAACACCCGCAAAATTCTGACGATGTTGTCGGTTCAGGCCCTTTTAAGCTGGTGGAATTTAAACGCGATGAGCACATTATTCTGGAGCGCTTCGACGACTTTTTCATGGAAGGCCGCCCGTACCTCGACAAGATGGTTATGCGCATTATCAAAGACCCATCAGCTCGAGCAATAGGCCTTGAAAATGGCGAGATTCACCTATCCACGTTTGAAGTGGTTGCACGCGACATTAACCGGCTACAAAAAGTCGATTCACTAACCGCAACCCCGGATGGCTATGCCGCCATCGGCCCGCTGGATTGGTTAGCCTTTAACACCGCCAGTGGTAACACTGCCGATGTGAACGTTCGCAAAGCGATTGCCTACGCTATCGATAGAGACTTCATTTTAAATGCCATACATTTGGGCATTGCAGACGAAGCATCCACTGGCATACACCCAGGTAGTCCTTTGTACAACGCTGATGTGGAAACCTATGCACTCGATCTGGACAAAGCCAACCAGTTGCTCGACGATGCCGGCTATGCCAAAGGCGATGATGGTATGCGATTCAAACTCAACGTTGATTTTGGTTGGCCCGAGATGAAACCAAAGGCTGAGTACACCAAAGCGGCACTGAAAAAAATCGGTATCGATGTCACGGTTCGCTCGTCTCCGGATTTTCCAAGCTGGGCAAAACGCATCAGCAACTACGAATTCGACATGACCTGGGATACGGTATTTAACTGGGGTGACCCGGTTATTGGTGTACATCGCACCTACCAGAGCTCGAATATCAAGCCTGGCGTTATCTGGTCGAATACCCAAAGCTACAAAAATGATCGGGTAGACGAATTAATGGAAATGGCTGGCGTTGAAACTGATGAAGCCAAGCGTGCAGAACTTTATGCAGAATTCCAGAAAATTGTTACCGATGAGCTGCCGTTGTACACAACAAATACACTGCCTTACCACACGGTTTACAACAATAAAGTTGGCAATCCGCCCTTGGGCATCTGGGCATCAAGCTCGCCTATGGATCTTGTTTTTCTTAAAGAGTAGCGATGGCTTTGGGTGAGGTACCCTTACCCTTGTCTGGATAATTGGGGCACGCCTGTTAAGCAGGTTGTGCCCCTTTGCAATCCAAAGCTTCAGGATTCACGATGAATGTACTCAGCATCATATTGCAGCGTGTGCTCTGGGCCGCATTACTGCTGCTGGCTGTACTGGTGCTCAATTTTTCAATGATGCACCTTGCACCAGGCGATATTGCCGACACAATATCGCAATCCATGGGTGGTGCCGATGCAACTACCATGGCCCAGATTCGCAGCGATTACGGTTTAGACCAACCCTTTATTTTTCAGCTGGGTACCTACATCGGCAAGGTGCTGCATTTCGATTTGGGTTATTCCTATTTTTACAATCAACCCGTAACCACCATCATATTTGAAAAACTGCCAGCCACGCTGTTGCTTGTTCTCACTGCACAAATACTGGCACTCATTATTGGTGTTTTGCTCGGCGTGTATTCTGCGCGCAACCGAGATGGCTGGGCATCGCACTTCGTTACTTTTTTTGCGCTGTTCGGTTATTCAGCTCCGGTATTCTGGACTGGCATTCTGTTACTGATCGCATTTAGTTTAAAAATCCCACTGTTCCCGGTTGCCGGGATGGTTGATGTGACAGTGGAAGGCGGATTCTTTGCAAAATTGTTTGATCTGTTACGCCATATGGTGTTACCCGTTGTTACTCTGTCTTCCATATTCATTGCTCTCTACTCAAGACTGTGTCGTGCCAGCATGATGGAAGTACTCGAAACTGATTACATTCGCACGGCAAAATCCAAAGGCCTTTCAAGCCGTGAGATCGTCTACAAGCACGCACTGAAAAATTCACTCTCACCGGTTATCACACTCGCAGGTTTGCAATTCTCCGCTGTTATTTCCGGTGCGGTGCTGGTTGAAACGGTGTTCAGTTGGCCAGGCCTTGGCACGCTCGCTCTGCAAAGTATTATTGCTCGCGATACACCCACTATTTTGGGAATCCTGTTTTTCTCGGCACTGGTCGTGATCGTCGGAAACCTGCTTACTGATTTCGCCTTACGGTTCGTCGACCCACGTGTACGGGGTCACTAATGAGTGACTTAAATAAACCAACAGCTCCGCCTAACTTACCTTCGAACTCGCTACCGATAGACAAAGCGCGCCATCCGGCCGCAGATGCGCTGAGTATGTTCATCAAAAACCGTGCAGCCAGTGTCGCTTTGCTGGTACTGGTGCTCATTGTTATTGCCGGTATTGTTGGGCCAATGGTATACGAGACTGATCCATTCGATATGGTCTGGGCACCATTTTCACCGCCTGGGCAAGAAGGGTTTCTATTTGGCACCGACTATTTAGGCCGCGACATACTCGCCGGCATACTCCATGGCACACGGGTGTCTTTGTTGGTTGGTTTGTCTGCTGCGTTTATGACGGTTTTTATCGGCGTCACTATCGGCGCACTGGCGGGTTTTTTCAGGGGCTGGGTTGAAGAGGTACTGATGCGCATTACTGAGTTTTTCCAGGTATTGCCAACACTGCTGTTCTCAATGGTTATCGTTGCTCTGTTCGGCCCTACCTTAACGGTTATCACCATCGCTATTGGCGCGGTTAGCTGGCCAGCGGTTGCGCGTATTACGCGTGCAGAGTTTTTACGTATTCGAGAACTTGAATACGTAACTGCATCCCGTGCATCAGGGACCAGAAACGCAAAGCTTATGTTTAAAGTTATTCTACCCAACGCGCTACCACCGATCATTGTGCAAGCGGCATTGATGGTAGGTTCTGCTATTTTGTTCGAAGCTGGTTTAAGCTTTCTTGGACTAACCGATCCGAACATTGTCAGCTGGGGTCAGATTATCGGGTCTAACCGTCCTTATATTCTTGACGCCAGTTACACCGTTACGTTTCCTGGTGTTGCTATTTTTATTACGGTTCTTTGCTTGTCGTTGGTGGGTGATGGTTTAAACGATGCACTTAATCCAAAGCTAAGGCAACGTTAATGGCTGCCTTGTTAAAAGTTGAAAACCTGGTAATAGAATTAAGCACAAACAATGGTGTAGCGCCAGTTATAGACGATCTGTCATTCGAATTGCAAGCTGGCGAAACCTTAAGCTTTGTTGGTGAGTCTGGCTGTGGTAAATCCATGACCGCACTGGGCATCATGGGTTTGCTACCAGAAAAGATAGGTCGCATAGCCAGTGGTTCTATTTTATTCGACGGTGAAGACATCACTGAAGCCGCCGATGAGCGATTACGCGATATTCGTGGCAATGATATATCCATGATATTTCAAGAACCGATGACCTCGTTAAATCCGGTGTTTAGCATCGGTGAACAAATTGCCGAAGTACTGCGCAGGCACCAGCAACTGGGTAAGGCGGCAGCAAAAACGCAAGCGATCGAACTACTCGATGCCGTTCGTATTCCTGATGCCAAAAGACGTATCGACAGTTATCCACACCAACTTTCTGGCGGTCAACGACAACGCGTTATGATAGCTATGGCGCTGGCCTGCAAACCGCGCATTCTGATCGCAGACGAACCTACCACAGCACTGGATGTCACCATACAAGCGCAAATTTTTGATCTACTCGAAGATCTGCGTGCACAAACCGGTACCGCTATTATCATGATCACCCATGATATGGGCGTTGTTGCAGAGATAGCCGAACGGATGATCGTCATGTATGCCGGACGAATGGTTGAACAAGGACCTGTAGATCATGTACTCAGCAACCCTTGCCACCCTTACACCAAGGGTTTAATAAATTGCGTTCCACACCTGATGGCCACATTAAGCGATCAGCGTGCAGCACTCACAGAAATCAGTGGCATCGTCCCAGGTCTTGCAGAATTCGGACAAGACGCCTGTCTGTTTGCTTCTCGATGTCATCTGGCCAGCCAGCAGTGCCTGCAAGCCAGACCGATAGAACAACACTCCAACACACAGCAACTCGTGGCCTGCTGGCATACGGGAGAGGTGTGATGGCAAGCCAGGAATCATCAAACACCCTATTGAAGGTGGCCAATCTGACGGTGCAATTCCCGGTAAAACGTGGATCTTTGTTCGCTAAAAAGAAGTGGTTGCGTGCTGTCGATGATATTTCTTTTACTATAAAACGAGGAGAAACCCTTGCACTGGTCGGCGAAAGCGGCTCAGGCAAAACAACTGCAGCTTTAGCCACGGCACGATTGGTCCCCGCACAAGCAGGCAGTGTTGAGCTTGAGGGCAAAGACTTTTTAGCACTAAATGATGAAGCATTGCGAGCCGCACGGGCAAAGCTGCAGATTATATTTCAAGACCCTTACTCCAGCTTGAATCCTCGTTTAAAGGCTGAAGCCATTGTTCGTGAACCCTTGGCAAATCTGAATACAAACAACAAATCTGAAAACAATCAAGCTGAACATGATCGCATCGTCGACGAATTGTTTGAAGCCGTTGGCTTACGACCGGAGCAAAAAAAACTCTTCCCCCACCAATTCTCCGGTGGTCAGCGACAACGTATCGGCATTGCTCGCGCCCTGGCAACGCAACCCGAACTGATTATCTGTGATGAACCAGTATCAGCACTGGATGTTGCAGTACAGGCGCAAATACTAAACCTGTTAAGAAAAATTCAGCAAGAACGCAACCTGACCTATCTGTTTATCTCTCATGATCTTGGCGTAGTGCAATACATGTGCGATTCTATTGCGGTTATGTACATGGGTAAGATCGTTGAATATGCAGATCGCCTTAGCCTGTTCAACAACCCCCAGCACCCCTACACAGCCGCACTGTTGTCTGCAGTGCCTTCAGTTGATCGGGAAAGACGCTCAAAATTCAAACGCATTCTTATTCCAGGCGACACACCCGATGCGATCGACCCACCGGTCGGCTGTCGCTTTTGCAGTCGCTGCCCGGCAGCACAACCAATCTGTTCCGAGTCCGAGCCACCACTGACTTCACGAACTCATGGTCACCTTGTTGCTTGCCACCTAGTTAGCGATAGCGGTGAATCTCCGATAAGCTTTATGCGCTAGCACTTACCCGAATTAACCGAAGAATTAACTCATAAGCTAATTCGAGCCTGCTAATTCGAACCAACAATGGGCAAATGTAATACTGGCGACTCACCATCAGCATCTTGCAGTTCAGCAAACCAGAACCCAAGCCAGGGACCAATGCTCGATTGCTCGTCGTAGCGCACATAGGCACCGTTAGAATATCCCCACATAGTGCTACTTACCAATCCCTGCTGTTGCGCTTCATTCAATGTACAGCCGCCATTAGCACTCTGGCAAGTACCCCCAATGGTTGATAATCGCAAGTCTGCAGCATTCATACTGGTGGATGAAGGGTTGCCGAGTATATGCCAGTGTGTTCTCGCACCGCTAGTGCCGGAAAACGATAAATTCAGACAGCCAGTAGCGCCCACACAAGCTTGCGATCTTGGTAGCTGCGCACTGACAGGTAGACTTCCTGCTGGCATATCCAATGTGACTGTTTCACCGGTTAGTTGAAGAAACCAGAACCCTTGACCGGGCTGAATAGACCCGTTTACACCAGGGTTGTTATATTCACCACCGTTCGGGCTTGTCGGATCGAAGGTGAACACTAACCAGTCTGAGCCATACTGGGCCGGTGCGCCATTGATAAGGATATCGTCTGCAAACAGATCTCCAACGCTTGCCACTGTGGCGCTCTGACACGGAAGTGATAGCAGCATCCATTGCCGATCAGGTATTGAGATGGTTTGATCACAACTATTGCTGACCACTGATGATACCGGTACTGATGCTGCTAGCAGGTTATCCCCTGCCACCGGGTTCCAGGTATCAGTGTTGGCCAATTGAATGGAATATTCAGGTGTGCGGTAATGGCGCTCATCATTGTCTGGCATCCACAACGACAAAGAGACCGTTTCTGTATCCAGATTCGCAGGCGCTACTATATTTGTGGTGAAGGTGTAGCTTTGTCCACCAGCAAGCCATTCACGCGCATCGGTATCAGAGCCTTGGAACAACAATTCGTTGTCATTCTCATCCGTCATACGGATATAGACAGGGCGTTGCTTGTACAGTCGCGCCCAACCGACATTTCTTACGGTTACTGAAACCTGAAAATCACCACCTGGTGAGATTGAGTCTGGTATATCAGCCTCGACCAATTCAAATCGATAGCCAAGCTGTTTGGTAATTTCATCAAAGCACCCTTGCGCTTGCCATTTGCTTCGGATGGATGAGAACCACAGTGTATTGATAAATGAGTATCCAAACCGCTCCATTGCCGCAAGCGTGGCGGCGCAATCGTTTCGCGGTGTTGCATTACAGGTTTCGCCACCTACCGGTACTGAAACAGAATCGTTAGCTACCAAATTCTCCAGAACACTTTGGGCTGGGCAACTATTGGTGAATGGATAACAGAGATAGGTACCGGTGTCATTGGCACTACTGAGAAAACAATCGTTATAGTGCGCCGTGCGAGACACCTTGTCAGCGTCAGCACCCGTTGCTTCGTATTGTTGTTTATAGTGCGGTGTGCGTACCATCACGAAAGCATCGTCGGCACTTGCATCAAACATGGAATCGAGCAATTCTTTTCTCGCATCCCCGGTTATAAGCTCGGGAGGTGCATAGAACCATTCACCATAAGCACCGATGCCACCAGCCTGTAAAGCTAAAATCACATCTTGATATGGCTTTAGCGCACTCGTTCCTAACTGTTGTAGATGAGAACGCTGCACATCGAGTGACGCACTAGGCGGATTAAAGTTTTCCTCCTCATGATAGACAACACGAAGGACAACCTTGACTTTATTTACTCTGGCAGCTTCAAGCCACGCTGTTACTTCCTGCAACTTGGCGTTGGTCAAAACCGGATTGTTGGTGAAGCTACCAAGACGTATCAGACCCCACGCAACTGTATGGTTGTCGGCACGTAAGGCTTGTAATTCACCAATGCTGTTGGGTCCAACGGTCATTAATTTGGCCAGACCACGTTCCGGATTCAAGATGATCGAATCGTCGGCAGTAAACCGCACCGTTTCAGCAAATACAAAGGCTGGAAGCATGTTAATGGAAAATAACAGAACAAGGAGCCGCAGACTGTTTTGGGTTATGTATTTCATTGCCGGTTGTTGAAACCAGGTAGTTATATTCAGCGGTACTGTAGCGTAGGCATTAGTTCAGAGATACAAACGCATTTTTAAGTGGCGAATTTGTAAGGACAATGCCGAAATGGCTGAAACACAATAAAGCAAAAAGTCTATTGGCATTCAGAGACTTATAGGCTGTCTGTTGATCCCGAGCACAGGTTTCGCACACGCGCCGGTAATTACAAGCTATGTGAATCGGCTCGCATGCCCCAAAATCTACAGGAAATATTACGAGAACAGATAAAGCCGTGCAGCAAACTGATCAGTTACAGCTTTGAACCCCAACCAAGCACCATCAGCGCGCTTTAATACACGTCAAATCAATTAACCAATTCGATAATAAACAGGCGGAGTCTCGGGTAGAATAAATCCGAAGCATCCAGATTCGAGCTGTGTTAACCGAGGCATATTCTATGACTACCGACAACATTTCATTAGCCATTAAAGCGCTTAAGAATCTGCTGGGCGATCGACTTTCAACTGGCAGTTCCATATTAGAAATCCATAGTCATGACGAAGCTTACACCACACCTGCGTTGCCAGACGCCGTGGCATTCCCGATCAGCACCGACGAAGTATCTGCTGTGTTGAAAATATGTACCAAACACGGATGCCCTGTGATTCCTTATGGCATTGGCACATCGCTGGAAGGTCATGTAGTGCCAATCCATGGTGGTATCAGTGTAGACACCAGTCGAATGAATCAGGTACTTGACATTCATGAGAGTGATTGGGACGCAGTTGTACAACCTGGTGTTACTCGTACACAACTTAATGAAGCCTTGAAAACAACCGGACTCATGTTTACGGTTGACCCTGGTGCCGATGCCACAATTGGTGGTATGAGTGCCACTCGCGCTTCGGGCACTAACACCGTTCGCTATGGCACTATGCGCGAGAACGTATTAGCCCTGGAAGTGGTTCTTCCCGATGGTCAGATAATTGAAACCGGCACACGTGCGCGTAAATCCTCTGCAGGGTACGACCTGACACGCTTGTTTGTTGGCTCGGAGGGTACGCTGGGAATCATCACCAAAATTACTGTCCGATTGTTTGCGCAACCAGATACCATCTCTGCCGCAACCTGTGTTTTTGACACTGTAGAGAAAGCTGTTGATGCAGTTATCATGTCTATGCAAATGGGTATCCCACTAGCACGCGTTGAGCTGCTTGATGAATTGCAGATGAAAGGTATGAATATATACAACCCGGACTTACCTATGGCCGAGAGCCCACATTTGTTCCTGGAGTTTCATGGCACCGAAGCATCGGTAGCCGAACAAATAGAGATGTTTAAATCTGTCTGTGATGAATACGACGGCTCCGATTTTAAATGGGCAAGTAAAACCGAAGATCGTAACCGTCTCTGGCAAGCTCGACACAATGCGTACTATGCCGGTAAAGCATTACGCCAAGGTGCAGAAGGCATTGTCACCGATTGCTGTGTTCCCATATCGAAATTGGCTGAAACCATTGCTCGAACCAAGCAACTGATCAATGAATCAGGCATGATCGCGCCATTGGTTGGTCATGTAGGCGATGGTAACTTTCATCTGCTTATTCTGGTAGAGCCTGACAACAAAGAAGAACTAAAACGAGCAAATGAGTTGGCAGGTGCTGTGAGTATGTTGGCAGTTGAATTTGGTGGCACAGTGACAGGAGAACACGGGGTTGGGCTTGGTAAAAGAAAATACATGGAAGAAGAACATGGAGCGGCTTACGCCCTTATGGGCGTACTGAAAAAGGCGATTGACCCAGAAAACATCATGAACCCAGGCAAACTGGTCACGGTTAACTAACAACACTGGTTTAACTAGAAGCCAACTGTTGGTTATAAATAATTATTATGCAACCAAAAACGCAGTTGCTGGGCGAACAGCTCATTACCTTGCTGGAGCATTATGGCGTCACAACCGTATTTGGTATTCCCGGTGTCCACACGATTGAAATGTATCGTGGATTAACCAGTTCCTCCATTCAACATATAACACCACGCCATGAGCAGGGCGCTGGCTTTATGGCCGACGGATTTGCACGCGCCACAGGAAAAGTAGGTGTGTGCTTCTGTATAACTGGGCCTGGTATGACAAACATAGCTACTCCAATGGGGCAGGCATTTGCCGATTCCATCCCTATGCTGGTGATATCGAGTGTGAATAAAACCAATACACTCGGATTGGGGCTGGGTCGATTGCACGAGCTAAAAGACCAAAGTGCATTGATTGCCGGCGTCAGTGCATTTAGCCACACTTTATTATCTGCCGATGAATTACCGGATATTGTCGCGCGCGCATTTGCGGTATTTTCATCAGCCCGACCACGTCCAGTACATATTGAAATACCGATCGACTTAATGACCCAACCCGTAAGCTTTACTCCCCACGAACACATTGCCCTACCGGCAAAACCCGGACCGGACCCCGACACGATACAAAAGATAGCTGATCAACTGGTTAATGCCCGACAAAAAGCGATACTGGTGGGCGGTGGGTGTATTAATGCACAAGCATCGTTACAACAATTTGTGGACCTTGTTGATGCACCTACCTGCCTGACCATTAACGCCCGCGGGCTGCTGCCACCGAGTCATCCTCTACTGTTAGACGGTGTACAAACGGTTGATGAGTTTCGTGAATACGTTAAAACCTGCGATCTTGTTATTGCAATAGGTACCGAGTTGGGCGAAACAGATTATGATTTTTATGATACCGGACCATTACAAACCAACGGCGATCTGGTGCGTATCGACATTGATCCTCAACAACTATCGAACAATGCTGTTGCCAGCATTCCCTTGGTTAGTGACGCTGATCTTGCTTTGAACGAACTGTGCAGGATATTAAGTGCGCAAAAAGATTTGTTGCCTCAAAAATCATCTAGAGAAATATCTAAAGCTGCGGTCCAAAAAATCAACCATGCCTTAAAAAAACAACTTACCGAACCCAGCAAACAATACGATGATCTACTACACGCAATCACAACCACACACCCTAATGCCATTATTGTAGGCGACTCAACCAAACCGATTTATCACGCTAACTTTGTCCATAGAGCACCCGCTCCACGCCACTGGTTTAATTCTGCCACAGGCTTTGGCACCTTGGGTTACGCGCTACCAGCAGCTATTGGCGCAAAACTTGGCAAACCAGACAGCCCTGTTGTAGCAATAGTAGGAGACGGTGGTTTTCAATTTACGCTAAATGAATTAATGGTGGCTGCGCAAGAAAACATAGCCATTGCCATTATTGTCTGGAACAACACTGGGTACAAAGAGATTGGTGACTTTATGGAGCGTAATAAGATCACACCAGTTGGTGTGGATGTAATGGGTCCCAACTTGAAACTGCTGGCTGACGCAATGAGTACTAACTACGCCAAAGCAGAATATGTATCCGATATTGCCGAACTACTTGTACCGTTAACTGATCTGGATTCTCCACTTTTAATACAATACATCACCGACATTGATGCATAATTGGCCGCCGTTGTTAGCTGACCATGTCTATGGTAAGAAGCAATCTGTGTGCACTTCCTGTGTTCGGCGAACGATGAACCAACCCTTTGCTTTCATTGCCTGACCAAAGATCACCCTTAAGTATCGCAACGTCACCATGATTCAGCTGCTGGACCCCATTGGCCAGTTTAAACAGACCGGATTCATCATCCGACTTACCATTGCTTCCGTGTCCCAGTTTGCTTCTGTCAACGTGCTCGTTGTGTAGCCATTCAGTTGCTACGCCTTGGTAAGTTGTGAGTAGTCTGCACGGAATACTATCCGCATGAAATCGTGGACACATGGCATTGTCCAGAACACTTAATCTGACACCCGCCTGATCAAGTTCAAATAGCGTACAGAACATATCAACAAGTAACGCAACATCGTCACAAAACTCACGCGAAGTTAAATGGCCTAGCAATTCGTAAAGCGTTGTCTGTGCATCAGTTGACGCTATAGCTACCGATGTTTTGTGAGTCGAACTTGCGTTGATAAAATCAACTACGGTGCTGCGCAGCGACGCAGGCAACTCGCGTTTCCAGATTGCTATCTCTGTGTTCGCGTCGTAGATATCAGCCAACACGATTGGCTTGTCGCTTTCGACAAGTTTCAGATGTCTATTGTGTTGTGCTACTTCTAAATGCTGGATTGGTTCAGGTAATGTTTCAACTTTACTCATTAAAGTTCTACTCATCGAATTTCCATTCTGGAAACGGGTCGCTTAATGTTTTCCAGTAGGGTTCGCCTTTTCGCACTTCTTCTTCATTTAAAAGACACTGGTCAAGTGCCTGAATAAAGGCATCCTGGTCGAGCCCCTGGCCAATAAATACCAATTCCTGACGCTTATCTCCAAAAGGCTCTTCCCATCGCTTCTTTATGGACGCCAAATACTCATCATCTTCGGGCCAATTTTCTTTCGCTACAGCTTTCCAAAATAGTCCAGCGAACCCGTATTCAGCAATACCTCCTGCCTGGCTCCATTGGCCGGCAAAATCAGGGCGCGTCGCCAACCAGAAGTAGCCTTTTGATCGAATTAATTTACCGTATTTGTCAGCGCTATGTAGAAACTGATAAAACTTCTCTGGATGAAATGGCTGTCGAGCTTCATAACAAAAACTGCCGATACCATACTCTTCGGTTTCAGGAACATGTTCCCCGCGCATCTCTTTTAACCAGCCAGGGGCTCGCTGCGCTCGTTCAAAGTCGAACAATCCTGTGTTGAGTACCGAATCAATATCGATCTGGCCATTAACAATCGGGACTATACGGGCCTCTGTATTAAGCGTTCTTAAAATAGCGATCAGTTTTTTTACATCTTCTTCGCTTGCCACGTCGGTTTTGCTGACAAGAATGACATCGGCAAATTCAACCTGATCGATGAGAAGGTCAGACACACTCCGAGCATCTTCCTCACCCAGTGATTCTCCAGCCTCCTGAAGTGATTTGGCTTCTTCGTAGTCGACCATGAAATTGACTGCGTCGACCACCGTTACCATCGTATCCAGATCGGCTACATTCGAAAGTGATGCACCATCTTCATCTTCGAAAGTGAACGTCTCTGCTACCGGCAACGGTTCAGATATTCCCGTTGACTCCACGATGAGATAATCAAATCGTCCATCTTTGGCGAGCTTGCCTACTTCTACTAATAGATCTTCTCTAAGTGTGCAACAGATACAACCGTTGCTCATTTCAACCAGCTTTTCCTCACTGCGACTAAGCGATATCGAGCTTTCAACAATGACGGAATCAATGTTTATTTCGCTCATGTCATTAACGATAACCGCGACTTTTTTGCCCTGTCGATTATTCAGTATGTGACTGAGCACAGTCGTCTTGCCTGCGCCCAGGAATCCTGAAAGTACAGTAACCGACAGTCTGGTATCCATCTGATTCATGGTAAGCTTTTCATCTGGTTGAACGTTTTGTGTGTGAGCTGAATAAATTATGAGTTTTCAAATTATTGATATGTTATAACATATCATTAAAAAGAATTGCAATTTAAGTCCGCGAGAAATGAACTGCACCTTGATGCATACTCTTTGAAAAATATCGGATTTAAGAACACCATAACTTGTTCAAAACAGTAGTTACCGGAACATTCAGCGTTGCGCACCATCCGTAAACACCATATACATCAATTCACACCATTAGCATTCAATAACATGACATTGCCTAATTCATATCATAAGGGTGAATTGGCTGCTCAAGACAAAGCCGGTACCCGAGGGGCTGCTGCCGAATTGGCAGCAGGAATGCGAAACTCGCTCAATTTTTCATCCAATCATGATGCTTTCCTGGCAGCGCAGTCTTTTGCCATTGTGACAAGTGTTGATAACGCCTGCGGCCAGGTGTGGGTCACGCCATTGTTTGGAAAGCAGGGAGACCTGTCTGCGGTTTCGGAAACTGAAATCGTTATCTCTCACAATTGTATTCCTGAAGGTGATGTGCTTAGTTCAGTTGAGGTCGACACCCCACTATCAATGTTGGGCATTGACTTGAACAGACGTATTCGACATCGCATTAATGGAATAGCGCTGAGCTCTAACGACAAGGTAGACCATAAGCTTCATTTCAAGGTGAAAGAATACTCACCCAACTGCCCCAAATACATTAATCGCAGGGAAATAGTTTATGACGCCAGCAACATCAAATCCATAAACGAAAATGCGAATAGACAAGAGCGAACAAGCTTAACAAAATCCGACCAGGCGTTTGTCGAAGCCATGGATACTTTGTGGATTGGAAGCTACGCGCCGGATGCTGGCGCCGACACCAATCACCGCGGCGGGAGACCCGGATTTATTCGAGTGACGTCACCATCAACTATTGAGTGGCCTGAATACAGAGGCAATGGCATGTTTTTCACCTCTGGCAATTTGGAATCACACGATCAAGCAGGAGTGACCTTGGTTGATTTCGATACCGGTAGCATGATTCAAATGACAGGGCGAGCAGTGGTGGACTGGCAACATAATGGAAACTATGAAGGCGCCACTCGCGCCATAAAGTTCGAAATTGAAAAACTGGTTCGCACCGATGATGTAACCACACATCGTTGGAAGCTGCTCGATTATTCGCCTTACAACCCCAACATTGTCGGCACGGAGAACCAGAGCGATAATATCGACAGTGACTTCCCAACCGTCGTCACCTTAGCCAAGATTGTCAAAGAAAATGAAAGCGTCAAGACGTTCCGTTTTCTGGCTCAACGCCAGATTCCTTTTCTGCCCGGCCAGTACGCTACTTTTGAATTTAAAAACATCCCTGGAGGATCGGAGTCTGAGATACGAACCTGGACCTTGTCTGAAACACCTAACAGTACTAACGGCGACAACACTCTGGATATTTCTGTCAAACGAATCCCAAACGGATTGGTTACCAACTGGCTTCACGACCATGCCGAGGTGGGCTTGCAGGTTAAATTAAATGGCGTTCAAGGTGAGATGACCGCGGTGCAGCTGGATACACAAACTCATAAACCATCGGTACCCGAACATCTACTTCTCTTGAGTGGAGGAATTGGTATTACCCCAAATATTGCCATGGTGCGGGGTATAGGCGCCTTTGTGTTGCAGGACCAAACCAACATCACAATGATTCATATCGAAAGGCATCAATCAGATCTCCTATTCCAGAATGAACTGGCACGGCGGGCTCAGAACTACCCAAACTTCAGTTACATCAATATCATAAGTAGTGAACAAGGGCGGCTGACAAAAGACAAACTGCAAAACCTGGTACCAAATGCGGGGCACCAACACGCCTATATATGTGGGCCTACCCTATTTATGGCGAACATGACTGAATACTTGGTAGAAATGGGGGTTCCTGCAGCCAATATTCACACGGAGAGCTTTGAGTTTTAAGTTATTAAGGGTTGCGGTAACTTAGTCAGTGCCAGTACGAGAACCAACTTCGTTGTAATGACTTGAATCACCATCGATCGTTGATCTGACAAGATTTTCAGCACTCTCACCTGTTGTATATCGAGCGCGGCTGGCACCAACGCCATAGACCCCAACAACCTGCATATTGTCTGATTGAAGTGCAAATTTAACCAGATCTTCCGGAGAAAGCGTATGCCGACCGGCTCTTTCGGTTAACGGAAAACTCAACTTCCCAAGCCCATCAAACGCCCGATACACCACTTCAGAACAGACCAGCCGCTCCGAGCTGAAAAAATCAAAATCAAAGTTATACAACTTGCCTTCATGGCGTACTACACGTTCGATACCTGTTTTTATATCAGCCACACTGAGATTAGGTCGCAGCACGACAAAATTATCCACGGCCAGAGTTTCGGTGATAGGTCTAAATCGCACACCATCTTTTAACGCTTCAAGAATGCAGGTTTTGCCAACCCACTTTGTCGCAGTATCGTCCTGGATTTCAATTCCCATTGATTCGCGTTCTTCAACAGTGCCAACATACAGCGCCGCATGCGGCCAGAACCCAGGTATAAATAAATTGGTGAATGCCGTGTTGTGCCGCGTTATCAGAACATCGCCTGGCTGAAGTTTATCTATCATTTGCATTCGTAAGCCTTTCGATACACGCTTATCAATAGGCAATACTATTTCAGACGCTGCTTTACCCACATTTTCAACAGCTTTGGAAAGCATGTTATTTAAAACAACGACGCTTTTGCGACGCCATTTATGGCTAAGGTAGGCCAGCAGTCTTTGAAAATAGGTTCGCTTTCGAGCATCCAGCCAAGACTCAAACACCGGCAATTCTTTCGCCAAATCACCCACTATTGGATCGGTGCATAACTTGAGCAGCATTTCTCGATTCTTTTTCGCATCATGAACAGCATCGTATAAGCGAATCGCATCACGGCTATCTACGAATGCAGAAAAAACTCGGGTGTATTGCTTTCTTGGGATGCGGTATTCGGCAAAAGCTTCATTAAATTTTCTCTGCACCACACTATGACTGGCAATGTCGAATAAAAAAGTCTGATCGTTTTTGATGAGTAAACAGGCAGCACAATACCCAACGACAAAGTGAGACCAAACCTGTTCATCCGATAAACCAGGTACCTGCTTGTCATGCGAGTCTATACAATCGTTAATCAGATTCCACAGGGATTGACGAACCGAGAGATAACGCGCAAACCAATAAGCCAGCAATTCATCATCAGCGGGTCTGGCCAAACCTGACTTAATAATGCGGTTGAGTGTATCTACCGAGGGTGTGTCCGCTTCAAGCTGAACTGAAGCCTGATGCAAAGCTTGAAAGGTTGATAGTAATCGAATTACCGGTGAGTCCATCGAATCCTAACTGGGCGACTTGAGTGTTGCCCAATGACTTAAACTTCCAGATACCAGCATAACTAGTACCTTATTAGACGTTTTAACGAACCGTGTAGTTTTAACGAACTATGTAA
>CAYTJF010000076.1:0-21844 GCA_964437945.1 uncultured Granulosicoccaceae bacterium | reverse complement strand
TCTTTGCTGCAGTTTAAGGAAATAGGACACTGGATATAAGTAGGGGATACCCTAAAGTCCGGACAGTCAAAGTAATTAGGGAACACCCTATATTTAAGACCATAACAAGCAATTGGCCGGCAAATCACGCACTGTAATCATCCCCGGCCACGGCAGAGCTGAGCATGAAACGATTGTTATAAGCTGATCTATCGTGGCTCTTGCATAATCGTTTCTAAAACTTGTTGAGACAGTGTTAACTAAGGAGGATTACATGCAGGATTTTCTGATTCAGTCACTTATCGCCTCGGTGGTACTAACTATATTAATTAACGTACTGCCAAGGCTAATGCCCAATGCCAGCAGAAAAATAGAGCGAAATATTCATGAAAAAATTGAACAGGCTTTTGCTGAAGACGATGAACGAAAAGCCGAAGGTAGCAAGCCCAGGGTTCGAGTATTTTTTCCCTGGAAGGCTATGCTGGTAATTTCAATAGTATTAACTGTATTGGTTAATTTAGCAGGGTTCGTTTTGCAGTAGTAACCTGTTTATTTTGAGCTGGACAATGGCTAGGGCCAATTCAGAAGCTGTAACACTTTAATTTGGACATTTATTAAGCTAACTTCATAATAAGTAATCGCATTACTTGTAAGAGCTTGATGTTTCCATACTATCCGTATTCTTCACGGTTGCTTGCTTTCTTTTATGGATTTCTTCTCGATCTATAGCAACATCCGCTGGTGCTTCAATACCTAAACGAACGTGCCTGCCCCTGATACTCAAAACACTGATTCTAACCTCACCTCCAATAACGATCATCTCCTCTATTTTTCTACTCAGAACCAACATAATCACTTCATTCTATTTGATTACACCCATTGATTTCGCATCCGATGCAGTGAGTTAATCCGTTGTTTCGATGATTCTAGATAGTCAAATTAATTTAAACAATAACTGATAATATAAATATTCTATTCAATTTTACTTAACAATATGAACATATTAAGTGACATGAAACTGTTCGTAAAAATCGTACACTGCAACGGCTTAGCGGCTGCTGGCAAAGAGCTCGGTGTAACGCCTTCCAGCGTCACAATGCGCATTAAAAATCTGGAGAAACATTACAATGTCAAATTACTGACACGAACAACACGAAGTATTAGCCTGACAGGCAGCGGTCACGAGTTTTATCAAGACAGTCTGCGAATGCTGGATAACATAGATCAAGTAGAACGCAAATTAAAAGCCTCTCAAGAGACGATAAGTGGTCCTTTGAGAATTACGGCCACTTCAGATTTAGGTCGTCAGCATATTGCTCCACTATTAAACGACTTCATCAACGAACACCCGGAAGTATCGCCATTTTTGAATCTCAACGATTCGGTAACAGACTTAGCCGAAAATAATATTGATGTCGCAATACGTTATGGAATTCCACACGACAGCCAATTAGTTACGCATAAAATTGCCAGCAATCACCGAGTGCTATGCGCATCTCCAACCTATCTGGAACGGTACGGAGTTCCAAAAACATATACTGATTTAAAAGACCATTCATGCTTGACCATGGTGCAAACCAGAACACCAATGTCTAAATGGTATTTCGATACCCCACAGGGGGAAAAGTCTATAACTATCCTTGCCTCCCGTTCCTGTGATGATGGTGCTCAAGTGAGGCAGTGGGCTATTGAAGGAGCAGGAATCGCATTAAAATCTTATTGGGATATTGCAAATGATCTTGCTGCCAACCGCCTTGTTACCATTCTCGATAAATACAGTCCCGATTATCAAAGTAAAACAAGAGCTGTAGGAGCCGATTTAGTCATAGCCTACCAAGATCGCAAATACTTACCACTGCGTACGCGAGAATTTATAAGAAAAGTAAAGACTCACTTTGCCGATAATCGAATCACATAGAATTTGTATTAACCAATATTGCCGCGTGGGAAATTTAACTAAACTTGGTAAATTCAAATAAGTTCAACTATAAATCCATTACTTCAACAATAATCTGAGTAAATCGCAGGAGTTAAGTATTCAAGTGTCGGAAGATTCAATAACATCCGCTTGAACATCCGCCTGCCCTTGGGATGCCTGAATTCTTTTATGAATTTCTTCTCGATTTACGGCCACATTTTTGGGGGCTTCAATCCCTATGCGAACTTGCTTACCACTAACAGTCAAAACACTGATTTTAACGTCTTCCCCAACAACTATAGTCTCTTGAGGTTTTCTACTTAGAACCAACATATCATTTCCTAATATCGGGTTACGCGCGATGCAGCTCAATTCAATGCACTTGGTTGAATAGCTGATTCGCCGATTCTAGGTAATCAAATTATTTTAGACAATAACTAGTAACATGAAGATTGAAGTAATTTTTATTTAACAACATGAACCTATCAAATAACACAGGTAAGTGGAACTTTCAGAAATAATGAATAATAATTCCTAATACCACCCTCAAATTCTGACGGTTAAACTGAGAAACAGCGGTAACGGTTTTGATATTGCCATACTTATATAACCTGACTGACAATCAATTAGCTATGCAATAACGACGTTCTAGAGGCCACTGGCTCTAACACCTTGTCGAAATATTAGTCGAAATACACTTGATCATACGGCTTGGAGTCCAACACTTGCAATTCGGGCACAGCTGTTAACCATTCCGTGTTCTGACGGATTTGATCCAGCAAAGCTATATCCATTACATCATCATTGTTTTTGATTGTATAAATTGCATTCGCAGCACCTTCAAACTGTGGTAATTCGATAGTTAACATTCGGTCGGATTCATCAATGACGATCAAACATCCAGCTTCAACCCTATCACCCAATACTGGGCATATCGCGACGTGGCACAGGAGAGCATAGCCGCAACGATACCCTTGCCACTACTGCTGGCGACAACACTATCGGGAATAGGAATAAGCCTCACCAAACTCGGGATGTTCGGCAGTCGATGCCTCGGCCATGCCAAAAATGAATAGATCCAGTGAGAAAGACAAAACCTTTTTTACTTTTTATTCCAATGCTGCCTGACCGACATTTTGAAAACCTCTTGGTAGCTTGCGACCACGTTGACCACGCGCACCACTGTAATTATCTAATTCAGAAAACTTAATGGTTGTATGGCGCTTTCCGCTAGTAATGCGCAACTTACCCTTTGGAGGAACGACGCACAAGGCAACCATGGACTCTTCGCCAGTTTTGAATTTCTTCGACGGTATATTGAAAATTTTATTCCCTTTGCCTTTCGCCATTTCAGGCAACTCACCAACAGGAAAAACCAGCATGCTACCTGCACTATTGATAGAGGCTACCAAGTCATCGGTCAGAGAATTTACTTTCACTGCCGGTAAAACTTGCGCTCCAGCTGGCACAGATATGACTGCCTTACCGGCTTTATTACGACTGATTAAATCCCCCAATCGCGCCACAAATCCATAGCCTGCGCTGGTTGAAAACAAGTACGAATCGTCGTCGGCACCCATCATTACGCTGACAAATTTTGCACCATCTGGCGGCTTTAAACGCCCACTTATTGGTTCACCCAGGCCACGTGCAGATGGAAAACCGTGTGCCGGAACACAATAAACCCGACCGGTTGAATCAAGAAACATAGCGTTACCATTGGTTCGACCATGCGCAGAAGATTGATATTCATCTCCAGCTTTGTAGTTCAAACTGATTGGATCAACGTCATGGCCTTTACCCGCTCGTACCCAACCGCGCTGAGACAACACAACCGTGACCGGTTCGCTCGGTATGAGTTCGGCTTCTGATATCGCCTGTGCCGCATCTCTTTGTACAATTGGTGAGCGCCGTTCATCGCCATAGGTTTCGATATCTTCCTGCAGCTCCTTTTTGATCAGTGTTTTCATCCGCCGATCAGAGCCAAGCGTTGTCTGCAATTGATCTCGCTCCGTTTCAAGCTCTTCCTGCTCACCACGGATTTTCATCTCTTCGAGCTGTGCAAGGTTACGCAGCTTGAGTTCAAGAATCGCTTCAGCTTGAATATCACTGATTTTGAAGGTTTTCATCAGTATCGGTTTTGGCACTTCATGGGTACGTATAATCCGAATAACCTCGTCAATATTCAAATACGCAACTAACAAACCCGCCAAAATATGCAGACGTTTTTCAACCTTATCCAAACGCCATTGCAAACGCCGGCGTACGGTTTCCAGCCGGAAACTCAACCACTCTTTCAAAATACCAAGCAGTGTTTTAACTTGCGGTCGTCCATCCAGACCGATCATGTTCATGTTGACGCGATAGGTTCGTTCAAGATCGGTTGTGGCAAACAAATGCTGCATAAGATTTTCAATATCAACGCGGTTACTACGCGGCGTGATGACCAATCGCGTTGGATTTTCGTGATCAGACTCATCGCGCAAATCTTCGACCATAGGCAGCTTCTTAGCCTGCATTTGAGTTGCTATTTGTTCCAACACCTTCGAACCGGACACTTGATACGGTAGCGCAGTAATAATGATGTCAGCATTCTCTTTTTCATAGACTGCACGCGCACGAAGGCCACCATGACCGGTTGCGTACATAGATTGAATATCCTCTGGCGTAGAGATAACTTCAGCACTGGTCGGGTAGTCAGGACCTTTAATGTAGGTCAACAAATCTTCAAGTTTAGCTTTGGGTTTATCGAGCAGATGAATACAGGCCTTTCCCACTTCTGCCAGGTTATGAGATGGAATATCCGTTGCCATACCAACAGCAATGCCAGTGGTATTGTTTAACAAGATGTGCGGTAACCTGGAAGGCAGTAGCCTTGGTTCATCCAGTGAACCATCAAAGTTGGTTACCCAATCAACCGTGCCCTGTCCTAACTCCTGCAACAAGGACTTTGAAAACCGGGTTAGCTTCGATTCGGTATAACGCATTGCAGCGAATGACTTTGGATCATCCTGCGAACCCCAGTTGCCCTGTCCGTCCACCAGGGTGTAACGATAGGTAAACGGCTGAGCCATTAAAACCATGGCCTCGTAACAGGCACTATCGCCGTGCGGGTGGTACTTACCCAACACATCGCCGACTGTTCGCGCCGATTTTTTATGTTTCGATGCAGCCGACAGACCAAGTTCGGACATCGCATAGATAATGCGACGCTGTACAGGCTTTAACCCATCTCCAATGTGTGGTAATGCACGATCAAGAATAACGTACATTGAATAATCAAGGTAAGCTTTTTCAGTGTAAGCACTAACTGAAAGCTCTTCAACTTCCGTGTTGGAGAACAGGTCTGCCGTAACGGCAGTTTCAGCGCTTTTTTTAGACGCCTTTTTCTTCGTCGCACGTTTTTTTGTTGCTCGTTTCTTCGTTGCTCGTTTTTTTGCAGCCATTTATTTTGTTGCCAATCCGCTGTTGGTAGTAGGTCCGTCGGTTTCAGTGTCAGGCTCTTTTTGTATGCAAATTGTTATGCATGCAAATTTCGCAATTTAAGCGCTCGGTTAATTAACCCGTTTGTGGAACTGTCATGGTTCGTTACGGGTTTGGCGTTAGATAGCTCTTTTTGTATGGTGCTGGCGAGTTGCTTGCCAAGCTCGACTCCCCATTGATCAAATGGATTGATATCCCAGATTGCAGCCTCAATAAAAACCTTGTGCTCATAGAGCGCTATAAGCGCACCCAGTGCATGCGCATCAAGCCGATGAACCATAATGGTATTACTCGGCCGATTTCCGGCAAATGTGCGATGCCCTGATAAACGATCAATTTCATCAACAGAGAAGCCTGCTTCGTGCATCTCCAGGGTCAACTCTTCGCTATTTTTACCCATCATCAAGGCTTCAGATTGCGCAAAACAGTTTGCCATTAGCAGTTCGTGATGCTGACCAACTGGATTCAGGCTTTCCATCGGCAATATGAAGTCGGTCGGAATTATGTGGGTGCCTTGATGGACAAGCTGAAAATAAGCATGCTGGCCATTAGTTCCCGGTTCACCCCAAACAACGGGGCCGGTCTGGCAACTCACTTTGGCGCCATCAAGATGCACAGACTTACCGTTACTCTCCATCGTTAGTTGCTGCAGGTAAGCAGGGAAACGATGCAGATATTGATCGTAGGGCGCAATTAAATGAGAATGAGCGCCGCGAAAGTTATTGTACCAAACCGTGAGTAGTGCAAGCGTGACAGGTAAGTTCTGATCAAGTGGTGCAGTTTTGAAATGCTCATCCATAGCATGCGCACCTTCTAACAGTTGCACGAACCGCTGCATGCCAATCGATAAGATAATCGGCAAGCCTATCGCTGACCATAACGAATAACGCCCCCCAACCCAATCCCAAAATTCAAACATATTCTCGGCATCGATGCCAAACGCTGTGACTCGCTCGGTGTTAGTTGATAGTGCGACAAAGTGCTTTGCTACATCTGCATCGCTTGCATCAGAGTCCAGAAACCATTGTTTGGCAGAGCTTGCGTTGGTCAGAGTTTCCTGGGTAGTGAAGGTTTTAGAAGCGATGATAAAAAGCGTTGTTTTTGGATCAAGATTCTTTATTGTGGACGCCAAGTGTGAGCCATCCACGTTGGAGACAAAATGCAAAGTTAACCGTTCGTGAGCAAACGCCGCCAACGCCTCACTGGCCATCAATGGACCAAGATCGGAACCACCAATACCAATATTCACCACATCGGTAATCGGCTCGCCTGTGTAACCATGCCAGTCGCCGTTACGTACTCTATCGGAAAATACCTTTAGTCGATCGAGCACTTTATTTATGTCAGGCATAACATCAAGATCATCGACGACTACGGGCGTGTTTGATCGATTGCGCAATGCGGTATGCAGCGCAGGGCGATGCTCGGTTGGATTCACCCGCTCACCTGCAAACATTGCCGCAATGCTTTCAGGTACCTTGGCCTCATTGGCCAATGTCGTCAGCAGACTCATGGTATCGGTGGAAACATGGTTTTTTGAATAATCTAGAAATACACCAGCTGCGTTAAGCTGAAACTGCTTAAAACGAGCACCATCAGTTGTAAATAGCTCCCGCAGCGTTACCTGCTTAGTCGATTGATAATGCTTACTTAAAGCCTGCCAAGCTGGCAGATCAACAGGTTGAGTCATTTTGAAATCCGTAGTCGCATGGTCTGCCGCATCAGTGAACAAAAAACGGATGCGAACCCGAGAATTGTAGCTGGTTTTTCGTGTGCCTGGCGCAGGTGGCTTCTTGGCAAAGGAATAAGCGGGCCCGCCGAGGCATTGGCAGCGAGCTGCGGCGTCTTGCGCTACAGTGCTCCCGAGTACCGCAGGCACCCCCCTCTGAATCCGCTGGTATCGCGCGGATGAGCCACTAAAAGCGCGTTGCACTCACATCATTGGGCGTGCGAAACTGGCGCATCCGGCTCAAAACAGATCTGAAATTTACAATCATTGAACGCTCCATGCATCATTCAATCTCGTCACCAATCATGAGTTTGATCAATATATGAGCAACGAATTGCTGTTGCCGTTCTGGCTTGTCGCCATACTCACACTGTTTGCCGGACTCTGGTTATTGCAACATTTACTGTTGCCATCAGCCAAATGGTTTTTCCGACGTCGCGCCAATAAACTGATTGATGAGGTCAATAACAAGCTGGCGCTGCGTCTCCCCTCATTCAAACTCACTCGCCGAGAAGTATTAATTGATCGGCTGGCTTATCACGATCGCGTTATTGAGATCGTCGATGAGCTTGCCGATGAACGTGAAATGCCCAGAGCGGTATTGATGCGTGATGTGCATACTTATGCTCGGGAAATCGTGCCAGCGTTTAACGCCATACTCTATTTCAAAGCTGCTTACTGGGTTGCCAAACGACTTGTACACGCCTTGTATCGGGTGCGACTGGGATTCGCAGATGATAAGGCCCTGGCCGAGTTGGCTGATAACAGCAGTGTTGTATTCGTGATGAATCACCGCAGCAACATGGACTACATACTGGCAACCTATCTTGCAGCTGAAAGAACCGCCTTGTCGTACGCTGTCGGTGAATGGGCACGCATATGGCCACTGCAACAACTCATTCGCGCCATGGGTGGATATTTTGTACGTCGCGATTCCGGCGACCCTTTGTATCGTCGCGTATTGGAAGTGTATGTGCAAATGGCCGCAGATGGTGGCGTACCACAAGCCATCTTTCCGGAAGGCAAACTCTCTCGCGATGGTGTTTTAGGACCTCCAAAACTCGGTCTGCTTGGCTATCTTGTTCGTGGGTTTAACCCAAATACTGAGCGAGACATCGTATTCATTCCAGTGGGCATCAACTATGATCGCGTTCTCGAAGATCGCAGCCTGCTTCGTTACGCAGAGAAATTACCTCGGCGTAGCCTTACCTATACCGCGACAAAATCAATTTCCTTCCTGGGAAAAAACGTATGGCAAGCGCTGACCGGGCGACGTTATAGTTATGGCTATGCGTGTGTTAACTTTGGCGAACCCGTGTCGTTAAAGCAATGGATTGCCAACCAGCACGAAAACCAACATAAAAACCAAGAAAAATTACCCTATATGCACGACGTTGCCCCATTAGCTGAAGATTTGATGCAGCGAATTGGCAGAATCACCCCGATTTTACCGGTAGCACTCGTTGCAACCATTTTTGCTCGCTCACCGCAAATATCGTTAAACGAACTAGCACTTAAAAGTGAGGTGTTCACACTATTGCAAGAGCTGGAACAAGCCGGATACCGTGCATATATTCCCCGTTCAGACAGAGATTATGCCGTGACCGTCGGTGTCAGGATGCTAACGCTTCGACATATATTAGCCGACAATGAAGGGGAATTTAGTGTCAACCAATCCGAGCTGCCACTTCTGGAATACTACGCAAACTCGATCAAACATCTGGTTGACTTGTTGAACCAAAACAGAAGCTCAAGCTAGAGATCTAATCTAGAAATCAAAGCTAGAAATCAAAGCTAGAATCGATCGTTGCCGGTCACATTCATATTATTGATTTTCGATTTGCGCATCAGCTTCAACAGCACTGCTCGTCCAGCTTTTAATATTGGATACAAAACATGTGAAACGCGCTTGGATTTAAATACCCAATAGACTAACCGATTGAAGATGCCAGACCGACTGCTGATCAACGACAAGGCATGTATTGCATCGGGACCGTAGTACAGCTGATCGTTCATTTTTAACACCATTCCTTCGTCGATATCCAGCCCCGCTGCGGTTATCTCATCCATAACTGGCGATGCTTCACGCGCATCGATCAATTGCAGCTCACCAACAGACTCCCTTATACGCACCATTTGGCAATAGTTGTTACACGCTGGACATTCTCTGTCGTATACCAGGAGTAGTTTTGCCGCATCCAACAATGGTGTTTCATTTTTCATATCAGTCAATTTCGTCGCTTTCTTCAATAATCAGTGATGTCAATTGCGCAGGCTCCATATTCTGGAGTAAATGGATGTTGCGCTGCGGGATAGACGCAGTATCAGGGTGCGCCGTAACCGCTTTTTCAACCGCCGTTTCTTGCAAAATATGCAACATAGGATAAGGCGAACGATTAGTAAAATTGCCTGCATCAGCGTAGCTGGTACCGCTAAATTGATAATGGGGATGAAAGGTAGCTATTTGCAAGTGCTCATCCAACTCAAGCTGCGCAAGCAGTTGCTGCGCCAGTTCCACCAAATCGAGGTAATCGTCGAATTTTCCAAATCCGTTTGGCAACACCATCAGCAAGGTGAACTGTTCTGAGGACTGCATCACGTTTTCACAATGAAATGTCAGAGCTGTCAGCACAATTTCCAGCTTGTCGCTGTGTTCAACTTCAATGGCTAAATTGTCGGACTTGACTACCGCACCGGCAAACGGACATAAATTCAGTCCGATCACCACTTGCATGACCCAATTTAAGGTGCGTTTTTCAATATTCGCCATATCGTTGTGTATGCACCAAACTCACAAGATCCGTATACTTTAGTGTAACAGTAACAAAAAAAAGTTTTAGATGAACCCGGAACTCGCTCTACTGCAGCCCTACCCATTCGAAAAACTGAGGTCGCTGCTTGTCGGCATCACCCCTGCAGACAAACCCTATATTGCATTGTCGGTTGGCGAGCCCAAACACAATGCACCGCAATTCGTGCTTGATGCACTTATTGAAAAACTACGTGGTGTTGAAACTTACCCTAGCACACGCGGTTCTGAGGAATTCAGACACAGTATTGCTAACTGGCTTTGCCAACGATTTGCTTTGAACAATGCAGAACACCTGGCAAATCATCATATCTTGCCAGTAAACGGCACACGCGAGGCCCTGTTTGCCATTGCCCAATGCGTACTTGACAGAACCAATTCGGCAACAGATGTGTTGATGCCTAACCCGTTCTATCAAATTTATGAAGGAGCGGTTTTACTGGCAGGATGCAAGCCTGCGTTTTACAACATCTCCGCCAGTGGAGACGATGATATTAGTGCAATAACCGATAAGCAATTTGAATCGTGCCAGTTATTTTACTTGTGTAATCCAGGCAATCCTACAGGCAGTGTTTTATCACAGAAAGTCATAACGCAATTAATCGAAAAAGCCCATCAACATAATTTTCTTATTGTAAGCGACGAATGCTACAGCGAAATATACCGAGATAGCGCCAGCCCGCCTAACGGTGTTCTGCAGGCCGCGTTTGATATGGGCAATACAGGTTTCAAGCATTGCCTGGTTTTTCATAGTTTATCCAAGCGCTCCAACTTGCCGGGGCTGCGTTCTGGCTTTGTAGCTGGAGATAAGGATATTGTCGAACAATTTTTACTGTATCGAACCTACCATGGCTGCTCGATGTCACCGCCAGTTCAGCATGCCAGCGCTATTGCATGGCAAGACGAAAAACATGTACAGGCAAACCGCGATGCTTATGATCAAAAATACAACGCAGTATTGGCTTTGTTACAACCTGTATTAGGTGTGACCAAACCGGATGCAGGATTTTACCTGTGGCCTGAGTTGCCGATCAATGACACAACTTTTACTCAAAAAATGCTAAAAGATCAGAATGTAGCTTTGGTGCCCGGTAGTTATCTGGGCCGGGAAGTAAATGGCATTAACCCGGGTGCCAACCATGTAAGACTGGCTCTAGTCGCGCAATTGGACGAGTGTATTGACGCAGCAAATCGACTGGTCAGCGCACTACAGGCGTAAAATCTCTATCGCAGGCTGTCGTCCGTTGTAAATCGTTGTATCCAGATGCCGAGCAGAATACAATACGGATTTTTACAACGTTTAAATTTAGGACATAGCAATAGCATGAGTGATTTGGAATCAACCATCAACGAAGCATGGGAAGCACGTGCGGATATCTCACCCGCAAGCGCAAGTGATGATGTAAAAAACGCTGTCGACTCGGCCATATCCATGCTCGATAGTGGTGAGGCGCGTGTTGCTGAGCCCCATGGTGTTGGTCAGTGGAAAGTGAATGAGTGGTTGAAAAAAGCCGTTCTGCTCTCGTTCAGGTTGCGTGACAATGAAGTCATGCCTGCCGGGGGGTTCACCCGGTTCTACGACAAAGTGCCATCGAAGTTCGCTGATATGTCCGATAAAGAATTTGCTGCAACTGGTGTTCGTGTTGTACCACCAGCCGTAGCCAGAAAAGGCAGCTTCGTGGCTGCCAACACTGTGCTTATGCCCTCCTATGTCAACATTGGCGCATACGTCGATTCAGGCACCATGGTTGATACATGGGCAACAGTGGGCTCATGTGCACAAATCGGCAAAAACGTACACCTCTCTGGCGGTGTTGGCATTGGCGGTGTTTTAGAGCCATTGCAAGCCGCACCCACTATTATTGAAGACAATTGCTTTATTGGTGCTCGGTCCGAAATAGTTGAAGGTGTCATCGTCGAAGAAGGTGCTGTTGTATCAATGGGTGTGTACATCGGTCAAAGCACTCGTATTTATGATCGAGAAAAAGACGAAGTAACTTATGGTCGTGTGCCAGCAGGTTCTGTAGTAGTCTCTGGCAACCTGCCATCCGACAATGGTAAATACAGTTTGTATTGTGCTGTTATCGTCAAACGCGTTGATGAGAAAACTCGTAGCAAAGTTGGCATCAATGAATTGCTTAGGGTTGTGGATTAACAAGGGTAGTTGACTAAATTAAGAGTGCTGGACTAATGACAACACGCATGTACGGAATACCGAACTGTGACACAGTGAAAAAGACGCGCCGTTGGTTGGATAGCAACGGTGTTGAATATGAGTTCCACAACTACAAGAAACTCGGCATCGAAGCGGCGACGTTAAAAAAATGGTGTAAAGACCATGGGCACGAAACATTAATCAACAAACGCGGCACCACCTGGCGGCGTCTCGACGAGTCAGAAAAAGAAAATTTAAACCAAAAAAAAGCTATCGCCCTGATGCTGTCCAATACCAGTCTGATTAAACGCCCTATAATCGAACATGGCAACGCCCGATTGATTGGTTTCGATGAAGCACAATATACTGACATGTTCGCATAAAAAAGTGATTCGAAACCTTACCACACAAGGTGTAAGCTACCTATGTAACCTAAACGTGTAAGCCAAAGGGACAATTTAAGCACTATAATAACCACCTACCGGGAAACAGCCATAGAGCATTTTCGACACCTTATTGGTCAAAACTGAAATAACGATAGCGCACGGAGGTCAGCAATGCTCCAATCACTATCTATGCTCTCAGGAGCACAAATCCTCGAGTATAGCTTTCGCAAATCTGTCGCCACACTGCTTTTCGCAGGCGCCATAGTTAGCCTATCTGTCGTCAGTGCCGCACCCTCCAATTTACAGGCCATAGTACTAAGCATACACGGAAACATTGAAGGCGAAAAAACAGACACAATAGAACTTGATCTTGCAACATTAACAGAACTTGAAGCTACCACATTTACCACTATCCAGCCGTGGACAGAGGAGCCCAACGAATACACAGGCGTTCGCGTTAACACACTTCTCGAACATGTCGGCGCGATGTCGTCTGAATTCCAAGCCCTGGCAAGCGACAGGTATCAGTTTATTCTCAGCAATATCGATTTTGAGAAATACCCCATTATTATTGCTTACAAAGTTAACGGTGAATTTCTGGATACTCGTAAACTTGGCCCTTTGTTAATTGTATTTCCATTCGACGACTATCCAGAGTTACTCAATGAAACAAACAAAGCATCCTCAGTTTGGCAACTTACCGAGATGCACATTCTTTGAAAGAGAAGGCGCTATTTTCGATTCTAATGATATCGATGATAGTCAGCGCGATATTCATGCTGTTCATTCTCAAAGGAATAGATACGGTTCGAACTCGCTCAGACACTATTGGCCCTGCTGGATTTAATTCTATTGTTCAACTCAATCATGGCATAGACAACTATGCCATCGCACTGGAAGAATACCGGTTCAACATTGGCGACCAAAATAAGCAACGGCACTGGGCAAAAGAATATCAAACTGAATTTGATATTCTGTGGGGGAATTTGAATTACTCCATTCTTCGCTCCCCAAAATTCGGCTCAACCGAAAACCTACTTTTGAATTTTCAAAATAGTTCACAACAGTTTTTGCATAAAACTGAAGACCTGATGTCAACAGAGCGCGAGCTAAACGCCGAACAAGTAACTCTTGTACTCGACGATTTAAATGCGCTTCGTAACGAAGTCCATGAAATAAGCAGAGAATACTTCCGCAGCTATTTAATTTATCGAGACACCTTAACCGAAAACCTTGATAATCTATACAAGCTGCTTTTACTTTTCTCGGCTATTTTATTCGCAACGGCTGGTCTACTGATCGCATTTCTCATTCGTTCTAATCATAAAAAGAATATATTAATTCGAGAAGCAGACGATGCACGTAATGCTTTAAGCAGCACCATCGAAGAGTTACGCAGCGGACGACGAGAACAACGAGCCAAAGACTCATTTATTGCCGCCGCCAGCCATGATTTGCGGCAACCATTACATGCCTTGGGACTATTTCTGGGTTCACTCGAAGCGCACATTGTGGATAAAGAAGGCCGCGCAACACTCAACGACGCAATCGACTGCTCTACTAATCTGGGATCACTATTTGATAGCCTGCTGGACTTATCCCGACTGGATGCTGGCGTTGTGAAAGTCGAACACGAGCATTTCAGGTTGGAAAATCTTGTTGCCATGTTACAACAGGAATATCAAGCTAAAACCTCTCATTCGCCGATAGATATCAAGGTGGAAGTACAGGATGAGATTGTTAAGAGCGACCCGATTTTACTCTCCAGAATAATTAGAAATTTAATTGAGAACGCACTCATACACAGCCTCGCAGACACTATTACCGTGAAATGCGTTAAGAAAAATAATGTTGTTCTGCTTACAGTTCAAGACAATGGAATCGGTATCTCACAAGCAGAACAACAACGAGTTTTTAACGAATACTATCAAATAAACAATCGATCTTCTGGTAGCGGGAAAGGACTAGGGCTCGGTCTGTCAATTGTCAAACGGCTTGCAAACTTACTCGATATGCGTATTACGCTTCAATCTGAAGTGGGTGTTTCCACCACATTTACCATGGATATCTGCGCAGGAGACGAGCAGCAGATAGTAAATGCTCCGTCAGAGCAAAACAGCATGCCAACCTTGTTGCAAAACTCAGGAGTAACCATTGCGGTTATCGACGACGACGAGAAAATATGCTCCGCCATGACCTCAATGCTGCAAAGCATTGGATTAAACGCCATTACAGCCACATCAGCAGACGCATTGATAGACAGTGTTATCGAGTCGGACACAATCCCAAGCATGATCGTCGCTGATTATCGTCTGCAGAAAGGTAAAACAGGAGATCAAGCAATAGTACAACTTCGACGCGCACTTAATTTGGATTTACCAGGCTTACTTATTACTGGAGATACTGCGCCAATTCATGTAGCAGAAGCAGCGCAAAGTGGCTTCGAATTACTTCATAAACCAGTACAACCAGTCGAGCTTTCAAACAAAATCAGAACTATTTTGGCAAAGCAGCTTGAAGCTACGATACAAAACAATACAGAGCCTGCTGTCACTATTGCCAACTGATCAGTTTTATTTCAAAAACTCAACAAGCTCGTTTAAAACCAGTTCCGGGTATTGCTCTGCAAGGTAATGACCACCAGGCAAAGACTTACCTTCAACATGCGTTGCACGTTTACGCCACAAATCAAGTGCATCGAAGCAAGATTCAATGACACCATCTTGCCCCCATAAAACCAACAACGGACAATTAATCTTTCGTCCTTTTTCGTCATCATCGTTGTCATGCTCAATATCTATTGTTGCAGCTGCGCGATAATCTTCGCATGAGGCATGCACGGTCTGGGGGTCGCGAAACGCCTTTAAATATTCTTGCCAAGCAGCGTCAGTAAATATGTTGACGTTTGGATTATCAACACACTTGTGCAGGAGATAAGCGTCCGTGTCAGCCAGTATCATGTTCTCTGGAAACGGAGCCGGTTGAATAAGATAAAACCAATGCCAATACGCCCGAGCGAACGCATCAGTGGTATTGGCGTACATCTCTCTTGTAGGTGCAATATCGATAACCACGAGTTTTTCAATTTTTTTACTGTGATCGACCGCCATACGATGGGCAACGCGCCCGCCTCTGTCATGGCCAACAACACTGAATGAAGAAAAACCAAGCTGCTGCATGAGTGCGAACAAATCATTACCCATAGCACGCTTACTATAAGGTGTGTGATTAGCATCAGTAACAGGCTTCCCCGACGCTCCGTAGCCAGTTAAATCTGCAGCCACGACAGTGAAGTGTTCTGCCAGCTTTGGTGCAACCAGATGCCACATAACATGAGTTTGCGGATACCCATGTAATAACAACAATACCGGACCAGACCCGCCAACAACCGCGTGCATATTGTGCCCATGGACAACTATATTAATCTGCTTAAAGCCGGGAAAAAAGGCCGTTGTCTCGCTCATACATCCTCCAGGTATCTGACTGAAATCGGACTGCCCCAAAGCGATGATATAACGCTTGCCACATCCCCAATTTCACCCGTCGAAAAAAATGTCTCACCACCGGATTTGTCAGATGCGGCCGGGCTACGATACAAGCCCAATTCATCAAGACGACGGGCTAACTGTCGTGCAACCGCAGCACCTGGCTCTATGATCGTAACTTTATTACCAACAATGTTCTGTATAACATCGCGTACAAACGGGTAGTGCGTGCAGCCCAGCACGATAGTGTCTGCACCAGCTGCCAGCATTGGCGCAACGAAGCCAACTAACAGTGAACGGGTAGATGATGAGTTTAATTCGTCACGCTCAATACACTCAACCAAGCCTGGACACGGCGTCAGGATAAGTTCAACATTTTGCCCATAGAGATCGCAGAGTTTTTTCACGCCAGGACTATGCAGTGTTCGACTGGTCGCCATAACGCCCACCACGCCTGAGCGGGTTACACTCGCCGCAGGCTTAATCGCAGGCTCAATTCCAACGACGGGTATATCAAGCTGATCTCGCAGGGTTTGAATTGTGACCACAGAGGCCGTATTGCAGGCTATAACAAGTGCCTTTACTTGCTGCTGATGTAAAAACTGAGCCACAGCAATGCAACGCTTGATTATGTATTCAGGATCGCGCTCACCATATGGCATGTGCTGCGAATCAGCAACGTACAGTAGGTTTTCATTGCTAAGCTGAGCCCGAATAGCTCGAAGAACAGTCAAGCCACCTACGCCAGAATCGAATACACCAATTGTCGCATCGGACACTGAGGGATTCATGTGAATTCAGGTTTTTTCTTGAGACTGGCCTACAGTGTACAAAATTTATGCGCTATTGACAGCATGCTCTTCATAAATGCGCCCAAGTATAGAAACATCTATCCATACTAACCAAATTAATCGAGACTCAGTTTCTCGTGGCTTTGAGTTTCGTTACCACCACCAGTGGTCGTATTGCCCGACACAACGTGAATCGCATTGCCAACGATTGCAGCGCCACCGCTGTGACGTTCAGTTCGAAGTGAATTTAGCGTTCGCCATTTGTTCGTATTGACATTATAGGCTTCCACTGTTTTTAGTGCGGCTGTACCCTGACTCGCCTCGCCACCTATGACAATAATTTCATCACCATAACTTACGGTCATCGCTCCCGCTCGCGGGGTTGGTATAGACGCACCACTTGTCCACTGACCAGTACCGAAATTGTAAACATCAACCTGAAAAACCAAATTGGCAAACGTCATGGGATGATCTGTTTGTCGACCGCCAGCAGCAACCAGTTTATTTCCCACAATAGCTGCGGAAAAGTGATCACGTTTGGTCGGAGCACTAGGCATTGTTTTCCATTGATTGTTGGCAGGGTTGTACTCGTCAAACCAGTTCACCATACCCGCATCATGCCCATTGGTTGACCCGCCAATAAGATAGATCTTATTGTTGTAGACCACGGTACCAGCAGAGCCGCGTCGGCGATTTATCGGAAGCTCTGCACCCTGTGACCAGGTTTGTGTTGCCGGGTCAAAAATCTGAATTCTGGGGATAACTGATTCACTGGGAAAACAACAGTCGAGTGCTCCGACCACATAAATTTTCCCACCATAAACAACCGGTTGAAAGTGATTAATCTCCATGCCGGGTACACCCAGGTTTTCCCAACGGTTGTTCGACGGATTATATCGATTCACCTGGCGCTGACCACGACCGCCCATCAAGTAAATCTGATTTTGAAAAGCCACGGCACCAGCTTCATGCCGCCCTTGAGGTTTACTGCCGTTGGACGTGTTAACAACTTGCCAGCTGTTTACAGCATTGATATTGTTCCCACTTGGTTCAACAGGTGGTGCAGCATTAACAGTTACACTAATCGAATCGTTATCGCTTAATGCGCCATCACTACTTGTGAACCGCAAAACGTACACACCAGATAAATTAAACGTTGCCGTTGTATTTTTAGCGCTTGGCTCTCCAAAAGTCACCGAACCAGGACCTGACACCTTACTCCATTGCCCGGCTAAGGTATCGTTTGGCAAACCATCATCATCCACAACTGCTGCCAGATTCAACACCTCGTCGAACTCTAACGTAGCGTCAGAACCTGCGTTCACCACCGGTGCTTGATTTACAATATCACTACTGACAACGACTTGCATGGTATCGGATGAGACCAAACCTTCATAAGTTGCGGAGAGTTCTAACTTGTAAGTACCAGCAGCATCAAACTGAACAGTACTACTGGCTGATTGGTTATCGGTAAAATTGGCAACACCTGGACCGATGAGTTTCTGCCAGAGAATAACCGGTAAATCGGAAGCCAATCCATTCAGCGTCACGCTGCCATCCAGTTCCAGCGTATCGCTTAATGTTATTTGTGCATTCGATGGCGCTCGAGCCACTGGTGCAATTTCTGTGGTACCCATTGTGGCGCCCTCTGTAGAGCCACCCACCGCACCTGCCGTTGCCCCATCTGCATCGCCTGCAGTAGTTCCATCCGAGATCTCTGCCGGGGTTCCATCCAGCGCACCTGCCGTTACCCCATCTGCACCACCTGCATTAGTTCCATCAACAGTACCCGATGTAGTTCCGTCCGCCGTTCCTACTGAAGTTCCATCAGCCGTACCTATCGCATCTCCATCCACATCCCCAACCGTATTTCCGTCGGCTATACCTACCGAAGCTACATCTGCTGTACCAGCTGTAGTTACATTCGATTCAATCGGCTCACTTATCGATCTACCTTGTCCAACATCTCCTTCGCACGCAATCAGCAGACAGACGCAGCCTAGTACGACCAGCATTGTGCGTAGGCCAGTGATCTGACAATGCGAGTTGTTAGAGGACATAAATTAACTTCCATGGTGTGCCATGAAAGTATCGGCTGCTACACACTTAAATAGCAGTGCGCATACGCAAAAATTATGTCGATCAGTTAGCAATTAGCGAGTGAAATGCAGGCAAATGCCTACCGCACAGCAATTCATGCAACACCAGCAAGCGGCAACTTACACTATTAGGGCTTTGTGAACCAGTCTACATTGACTAAGTTGCTATGCGCGTTAGTTTGGCTTTCAAGTGTGGTGATACGTAACAAGGCTAAGAACATGTTGCGGCAGGATAGCAAGGCGAACGCGTATACATTGTTCATTGCAGCGCCCAGCAAGCGCGGGTAAAAGTAGCGTGATCGCGGGCGAATAAAATTCAGGCTGCTTTTCAGCTTGAGCAGGCGGTTCACTTTTAAAAAAGGGTGCGTTTAAGTTGGAAATTTGCACATCCTTAAAGCCAAAAAACTCTCCGTACAGTGGCCGTAAGCACTTATACAAACTCTCCTTGATGCTGAATAAGGCCACCCTGCCCCATCGCAGCTTGAAATCCGATTCAAGTGCGACACGTTCTTCATCTGTAGCAATATGCCGCAGTACATCCGTATCGACTCTATCGATTTGTTCGATGTCGACACCCAAAGACAAGTAGTTCCCACCCGACTTTGCAACCGCTGCGATTGCCCAATCATTGGTGTGTGAAATACTGCCTACAACCGATTCGGGCCACATAACCGAACCATCCTGTTTTCGCAACAGCCCATCAACGTAGTCGCGATGATCAAGTCCTATGTCACACAGAGCGGTTTTTGCACAGAGCCGACCGGTTGAATAGGTCTGTCGTCGAACAGCGACAGACGAAGCAATGGCTTCAAGTTCTTTTGCAGTTAGCTTGTCAGTATGATCATCAACGGCTCTGGCACTAAGGACTATATCGTCTTCAACGAAACTACTTTGCCATTGATGAAGTGTTTGTATCATGTCGACTTTGGGGCGACTATGACTAGTTAGTCGGCTTAAATTTCAGATTAGTCCAGATTAGTCTTGGTTTGCACACCGTAGGATTTGAACTTCTCCAGCACCACATCCATTTCAGAAGCTGGCAAGACTACCATACCACCTAGCAAGCGCGCCTCGTAGTACTGCCTCGACAAAGCCTCTAGTTCAACCGCTGCCCACATGGCTTTATCAAGATTCTCACCCGCTACTACCATACCGTGATTGGCCATCAGGCATGCAGACCGATCTCGCATCGCTGTGAGTATATTCTCCGAAAGCTCATTGGTACCGAAGGTGGCGTAGTCTGCACAGCGTACGCTGTTGCCACCGAATGCGGCAATCATGTAGTGACAGGCCGGAATGCTTTGGCGCGCAATGGACAATACCGTGGCATAGTTTGAATGTGTATGGACTACCGCACCAAACGATGGGTTACTTTTTAAAATGGCACGATGGAACTGCCACTCACTCGATGGTTTGCACGGACCCTTGTATTTATCGCCAGTTTTCTTCAGCGATATACTGGCAATTTGCTCAGGCTGCATATCGTCATACGGAATACCACTGGGTGTAATCAGCATTTTTTTGTTGTAGACGGCGCTGATATTTCCGGATGTTCCCTGATTCAAACCGGTCGCATTCATCTGCTTACACAATGCGATAATTTTTTCCCTGATTTTTAGTTCATTCAATTTCACGGTCAATTATTTCCTTAACTGCTCGCCAGCTTGTCGCTGCGCCTCTGTCAATGCCACTCTATCGCGAAGATAAACTGGCAATGCATTCGCGGCAGACTGGAAGTCACCTGCTTTTGCCACCGGTAACGCTACGCTCAACACATCTTGCGCGCTGGGCCAGCACTCACCTATAAATCTGGTTGGCACGTTTGTTCCAATTGCACTTAACAATACATTTTTATACTGATCTGCGCCGGATCCCAGCAGAATCCATTCATCGGCAATCGACCCTTTTGGAGCCGACACTTGCCGTGGAGAACAAACACGATCTTCTTGTAGTGACTGAATAATATTGTCAGCACCAACAGCATAGGCCCCCCAGTAAACCTCATCCATCCGCGCATCAAACGCTGCGAGCACATGAGTTGCAGATTGCACTCGATAAGCCCCTTGCGCAAGTGCCTGTAAACTGGAAACAGGAATCACACCAATATCGGCTCCAAAGGCAATGCCCTGGGTGGCAGCTGCGGCAATACGTACGCCAGTAAATGATCCCGGACCAGAACCAAACGCGACGCCATCCAAATCCTTTGTGCTGATACCCGCATCAACCAATAATTTGTCGACCATTGGTAACAGTAGTTGCGCGTGCATCTGTGGTGCAATTTGATAGTCTACGGTTATGCCACCATCGATTGAGAGTGCAACAGAACACGCATCGGTGGATGTTTCCAACGCCAGAAGCTTCACTCCTGTGCCACCTCACTCTCAAGCGCTTCATTACTAAACGATTCCTGCTCGCGCTTGAAAAACGTTTCGATCTCGCCTAAGTCACGCGATATCGGCATGGGTGGCAAGCTGTTAATAAACACTTCACCATAATGTTTGGTACGAATACGAGGGTCGCATAACACGAGTACACCTCTATCAGTTACATCTCTGATAAGACGCCCTACCCCTTGTTTCAGGGTAATTGCGGCCTGTGGCAACTGATATTCAAAAAAGGGATTACCACCAGCTTGTTTCATGTGATCGATTCGCGCCCCCATTACCGGATCACCAGGAGAACCGAAAGGCAGTTTGTCTATAACCACTACCGACAATGCCTCGCCACGAACGTCCACACCTTCCCAGAAACTGCTTGTACCTAGCAGCACCGCATTTCCCATTGATTGAAATGCTTCAAGCAACTCGCGTTTGGGCATCTGACCTTGCATTAGTATCGGATAGTCAAATTTGCCCTCAAGATACCGGCCTGCCTCATTCAAGGCGCGATAACTGGTGAACAATAAAAAGGTGCGTCCCTGACTGGCTTCAATAATAGGTAAAACAGCCTGCATAGCCGAATTTGTAAAGCTTGAATGGTGCGGCTCAGGCAGACCTTCGGGTAAATACAG
>CAYTJF010000075.1:0-21927 GCA_964437945.1 uncultured Granulosicoccaceae bacterium | reverse complement strand
CCTGCAAAGAACACAATTTTATTTAGACGGGGTGATTGTGGACAAAGTCTTTATCAAAAATCTGGAGATAGACGCCATTATTGGTATCTATGATTTTGAGCGCACAACCCCCCAGAAAGTCGTGTTGGATATGGAAATGTCCTGGAACAATAGAAAAGCAGCGAAATCAGAAAACATTGATGATGCGCTTAATTACAAAACCCTATCAGATCACCTAAAGGAATTTGTTGGTAACAGTGAATTTCAACTAATCGAGACGCTTGCAGAGCAGGTTGCCAAGATCGTACTGGAAGACTATAAGGTTGAATGGTTGTCGCTCACGCTACACAAACCTGATGCGCTTGATGGCGCCACAGATGTTGGTGTAAAAATAATACGGCAGGCTGAAAAGGCTAAATCCCGCGCGGGATTCGTGGTCTGAATTCAAGTGTCTATTCCCACCGCACCAACGCTACCTCAGCCTGATGATTTGGCTATAAAGCACTCACAATTGCTGGTCGACCAAATTCTTCACGCGTCTGCAGCTAAGCCACTTTCGTTTGCTGAATATATGCAGTCGGCGCTGTATGAACCTGGCTTGGGTTATTACATGGCTGGTACGCAAAAATTTGGCGCTGGTGGCGACTTTACTACGGCGCCTGAGGTGTCCAGTTTGTTTGGTCAGTGTTTGGCTGCTCAATGTGCGCAGGTATTGCAACTGATTGATGGTGGCAGTGTGCTCGAATTGGGTGCGGGTAGTGGTCGGTTAGCGCAAAGCATCCTTAAGACCATGCGCGACACAAAGCCCGTGAGTTACTTTATTCTCGAGCCCAGCGCTGAGTTACAGCACCGTCAGTCGAACTACCTGGAGCAAGAGCTCGATGCTGAACTGTTTGCAAAAGTACAGTGGTTGGATACATTGCCAAGTGATTTTGTCGGGGTGTGTATTGCAAATGAAGTTATGGATGCACTTCCGGTGGAGTTATTTATCAAGTGCGATGCTGGGATTGAGCAATTGTGTGTGCATCATGGTGAAAGCGGTCTGTCTTACACATCTCGTGCTGCGCCTGAAGCACTGCACCAGTTGGTTAAAGATGTGGAAGATGAGTTGCAGGCGCCATTTGCACCAGGGTATCGGTCAGAAGTGTGTGCCTTGCTAGCACCGTGGATTGCGTCTTTGGCCAAATCCATGAAGAAAGGGGTATTGTTGCTTTCTGACTACGGTTATCCGCGTCGCGAATATTACCTGCCTGAGCGTAATACTGGCACACTTAGCTGCTATTACCAGCACCATTTTCATGATGATGTGTTTTTTTATCCAGGTTTGCAGGATATAACTGCGCACGTGGATTTTACTCGAGTAGTGGAGGCTGGTAGTTCAGCAGGTATGGCGTTGCTCGGTTACACTTCGCAATCCGGTTTTTTGTTAAACAATGGCATCGGTGCGTTGGCGGCAACACAATTAGAGTCATGTTCTTCTGAGCAGTCTCAGCTAATGCTTGCGCAAGAAATAAAAATGCTGACGTTGCCCGGTGAGATGGGCGAGCGGTTCCAGTTTATGGCGCTGGGAAAAAACTTGTCTCAACCGCTGCAAGGTTTTGCAACACAAGATTTATCACACAGGCTCTAGTCTGCATCACCACACTAGCGCGAAAACGACAGGCATAAGGTCATGGAAACAGCACATATAATTTGGCTCGCACTGGTGCAAGGCTTAACCGAGTTTTTGCCGGTTTCCAGTTCTGCGCATCTGATATTAGTGCCGAAAGTGCTCGGTTGGCCCGATCAGGGGTTGGCCTTTGATGTGGCGGTCCACTTAGGCACGCTAATCGCCGTAGTAAGCTTCTTTAGGAAAGACATAGTCAAACTGTTCCTGGCCTGGATAGGTTCATTAAGTGGTAAAGGTATGACGGCAGAAGCACGGCTGGCCTGGGGTGTCATTTTAGGAACAATACCGGCTGGCATAGTCGGTCTGCTATTCAAAGATTACATTGAAATTTATCTGCGCTCACCATTGGTTATTGCGGCAACAACGATTATCTTTGGTTTATTACTATGGTACGCCGACCATCGCGCCAGGCTTGTGCGTGATGAGCTAAGCCTTAAGTGGCAGGATTTTCTGGTTATCGGCGGGGCGCAGGCATTGGCCCTGATACCCGGCACTTCACGATCAGGCATTACTATCACAGCCGGCCTGTTGCTCGGGCTTACAAGAGAAGCTGCAGCGCGCTATTCATTCTTGTTGTCTATCCCGATCATTGTGCTGTCCGGGCTGGGGGTAACCAGCGATTTACTCAGTAGCACCGAGCCGGTCGATTGGAACGCTTTGCTGCTGGGCACGGTTTTGGCCGCAATAAGTGCGTTTGTGTGTATCCACTTATTTCTGGCGTGGATTAATCGTATGGGCATGTTGCCGTTTGTTATCTACCGGCTGTGCCTGGGTGCTTTTTTGCTGTTTGTCTTCTTGTAAGTAGCGTTAGGCGCTACCTGGTCGTTCGGCGACAAGTGACCTGAGCTCCCGGTACTGTTTGACTGACCACAGGTCCTGCGTAAAAGTCCTCGTTACTAATCTACGCGCTTGGCATTACTGCAAGCCCCTGGGGCGCTATCAGTGAGGTACTGCGATGTCGAACGTCTTACCGCCGGTTTCATGAACTGAATCGTTGGCTCGCACGGTGATGGTTTTTACCGAAGCTGGAATACTGATACTCACCGAGCGAGTGAACGGTTGTTCGTTGACATGCGGGTGGGCCAGTTCTCTTACACCGATAACCTGTCCGGATTCGTCGAGTACATCCCAGCGGTCGGCGTAGTGGTCCCAGCCTGTATCGTCGTGGGCAAGGGTTGCATTGATGCGGAATTTGCCATCACCCAGCGATTCAATGGTGACATCGACAACATCGACTTCACCTGCATGGACATTTTTTGCTGAAGTGACAAGGGCTAGAGCGGCAAATAGTGAAACGACGAATAATCCTCGTAGTGCGGAATAGCGTACAAATTTCATGTTAATTAATACCTTCTGTTTTAATATATGGCTGATAAAATCAATAACCAGATTGGAATAGGGCAGTGAGCAGGTTAGTGAATAGGTCAGCGGTTAGGACAATGATTGTGACAATAGCGATTGTGACAGTTATTTGGAACATTGTAATTGCACAGCGACGATCAGTCTCTTACTCAATTGTCAGACAGTCTGTATGAGGCAAAATTCCGTAAAACCTATTTCACCGGTTACCCAGTTTGTACTGTTGCTGACACCGGTTGTAATAAGTTGTTTCTTTTTAGTGTACTCGCTCACAGGTTGGATTATAGAAGGGCGAGATAGACTGAACTGGGCGCTGGAGGCACCAGGTGTGGCGATATGGGTTGGCGCTGGCATTATAATATACAGTCTATTGGTGATGGCCTACTCCCACTGGAAGGGGGCATCGCGATATCATGTACTGAATGTCTCCAGCTGGGGGCACATCATTCTGGCTGTATTGTTGACTATTTCCGTTTTTATCACGGTAAAACTGTAGGCGCAGGCTTCATCTGAGGTTTGGCACGGACGATAATTCTTTTCAACGCAACGCCGGTACCCATTTCGTATCTAGCTTATAGTGCGAACTGATTCACGGCGTGTGTATGTAGTAGCTTAGGGACAACTGATGACCTTCGATTTTTCAACAGACAATTTGTTATGTGTTCGGCATTTACGCTTAAAGCGTCTTTGGCTGGTGTGTGGTCTGTTACTGATCAGTGGCGTCACATTTGCATCGGTAGTCAGTGTACCTGCGCAGGTGAGTAGTTTGTTAATCAATGACAAATTAACTCACGTTGTCGTTTACGCGTGCTTAATGGGCTGGTTTGCGCAAATATTCAGACACGATCTCACTCGACTGATTTTTGTTTTTCTGCTCAGTGGAATGGGTATCGGTATTGAGTTCATACAAGCAGCCACCCCGACGCGTCATTTTGAGGTGCTCGATATGATTGCCAACACCAGCGGTGTTGTGCTGGCCTGGGCGCTGGCGTACACGTGGGTTGGAACTATCCTTTGGCGCATTGAAAGCTTGTTCTTCAAACCATCACTGCAGCTCAACCGCTCAGTCGAATAAATTTAAATGGTCAAGTTGCGCTGGTCAGATTGAGCCAAGGTATGTTTCAATTGCTTCAATTTCGTGTTGTTTGATCGCAGTCGAAACGGTGGTTTTATTTGGCTGGCTTTTAGCAATCTTTGCAGCATCAATGTTGCTCATAGCTTGTGCACATTCACGTAAATGAATTGCTTGTGAATATTCCTCTGTAGAAGTTACAGCCGCATCGGCATTAGCGTTAGCATGCGCTGCAGTAAGAAAATCATTGAAACGTTCCGGCCTGCGAACAGCATCCGTTGATTTGAGCAAGGTATGCAATTGACTTGCATCCAGAGCTAATGCTTGTTGTGCGGTATGCGTGTAACGAGCGCTAAGGACAGCCAGTTCTGCAAATTTAGATGGAACTCGTAGCCGTTCACAAAAATGTTTTAGTGAAGGCGCATGCGCTGGGGTGAATCCTGCGCAAAAAGCCGCGAACCGTACGCCAGCGCTGGTGCTCAATTCGCAGGCTGCATCCAGTGCATCAAGCATAGGGTAGGACACAGTGGATTGACTGCCTGTTGTATTATCTGATTCTGGTGACGCGGTGCGTCGCAGCGCCTCATCAAGTTCCGGCATGTTTGGCGCTAAGGCGTCGGCGCTGAGCAAGCTGGAAAAAAAACTCCTGGGGGTAGACGCTGCCATCGAAGCTTCACACTCGCGCCACACACGTTCGGGCACCAGATTATCGATCTCACCACTGTCGACCATCGATCGCATTAACTGCAGTGTGTTGTCAGCGATTTCAAACCCGAGGTGAGAAAATCGGGCCATAAATTTAGCTATACGCAACACCCGTACAGGATCTTCTGTGAAAGCGGGTGATACGTGTCTTAGCACACGCGCCTTGATGTCTTGCTGTCCATTGAATGGATCAACAAGTTCGTTATTATGGCTTTCAGCGATGGCATTGATTGTCAGGTCGCGGCGTAGCAAATCTTGTTCGAGAGTCACAGACACATCTGTGTCGAATTGAAAGCCGTGATAGCCTGCGCCGGTTTTGCGTTCAGTGCGCGCAAGAGCGTACTCCTCCTGGGTTTCTGGGTGCAGGAATACAGGGAAATCTTTGCCAACTGGTCTAAAGCCAGCCGCCAACATCGCCTCGGGGGTCTCACCTACTACTACCCAGTCACGATCGACTACGGGTAACCCCAATAGTTTGTCTCGAACCGCTCCGCCAACCAAATAAGTTTTCATCTCTTCCGATGGTACACTGTCGGGCATGCGACTTCATCGAATCATGGCGCTTGTGGCGCTCATAGGTCTGGCTGTCTTACTCAGCAGTTGTGGCACGATTGGCTACTACTCGCAGGCGGTTGGTGGACACTTGAAGCTGATGAGTGCGCGTGAACCAATTGATGAATTATTAAGCAGTGAATCTACCGATCCGGAATTGAAGAAAAAACTGCAAACACTGGTTGACGCTCGTCAGTATGCTGTAGACAAACTGAAACTGCCCGACAACGAGAGCTATGACACCTATGCGGCGACGGGCCGTGCCTACGTTACCTGGAACGTGGTTGCCGCAGAAGAATTCTCGCTTAGGCCAAAGACATGGTGTTTTCCCGTAGCCGGTTGTGTCAACTACAAAGGTTACTTTGCCGAAGAGGATGCGTATGCCTATGCAAAGCAGTTGATGGATGAAAATCTCGATGTGAATGTGGGTGGTGCTACGGCTTACTCAACGCTTGGCTGGTTTAACGACCCTGTACTGGATACCATGTTGAGAGGCCGTGATACCCGTTTTGTAGGGATACTGTTTCACGAGCTTGCTCATCAGTTGTTGTATATCAAAGACGATAGTAATTTTAATGAAGCCTTCGCAAGCTTTGTTGAACAGGAAGGAGTGCGTATCTGGTTGCGCGATCGCAACGAAAGTGACCGAATCGAACAGTTTGACCAGCAGCTGGCTCGTGGTGCTGATTTTTCTGAGCTGCTAAAAACAGGCCGATCAAAATTAGTGGCGCTGTACAAAGAAGATGTGGACGATGCTGTAAAACGTGCGAAAAAACAAGCTGTAATCGATGAGCTGAAATCCGACTACCAGGCCTTGAAAGAAGAAAGTTGGGGTGGCTATTCAGGTTACGACAGGTGGTTCTCGCGCGACATCAATAACGCACATTTGTTAGCGGTCGCCACCTATCGAAAACTGGTGCCTGCTTTTGCGGCAATGTATGTGGAGGCCGATAGGTCTCTGCCAGCCTTCTATGCTAAAGCAAAAGAAATTGCTGCACTTCCGACTGAAGAGCGCAACTTGTTGATGAATGACTATCTGGAGCGCAACGTCGATTTATCGTCGCCTTAGGGTTACCAGCGGTACCGATGTATTAGTGTTCTAAATACATAGTTTTTACTTACTGGCCGATCGCTTCTACACAGTGTCAGGCTGCTGACTCAACTCAGTTTCAGAAATACGGTTTGCGATTGCGTTGCGTACATCGCTTGGTGATTTAATTTGCTGGGAGTGCAAAACAAAGTTCCGGAATAATAGTGCGGATTCGGACTGTATATCCTTTCGCCACGCCAATAGTGTGGGAAGTTTTGCGTTGATACCGGTTAATATCAAAGTATTCAGAGTGTCTGAGTACACACATCCATAACCTTCAGTTGCTATGCACACGCCTCTCTCCAAGGCGACATTGCCAAGTAAACCAACGTGGTTTTGGTCTATGAATTCAATGTCAGGGGTGATACCAGCCTGGTTAAAAAATTGATTAACATGCTGATTAAAGGTGGAGTCTTTAGGTTGACCTGATAACAATATTTTTTCCTCAGCCAGCTGTTCGATTGAAATAGCACCCGTGTGTGCCAGTGGGTGGTTATGATTGACGATCACAACATAGTTGTCGTTCTGGAAAACAACTGAATCGATATCAGCTGCAATTGGCCTGTTTACCGGGCCGGAAAGAAAACAGCAATCGAGTTCTTCGCGAAGCAATTGATCGAGTAAGGATGAAGAATTTGCGGCTGCAAGTTCTACACACATGGCTGAATATTTTTTTTCAAAGTTGGCGATAAGCTGCGGCAATTTCCCGCACATAGCGATGTAGGTGTAACCCACGCTAATGCCACCATATTGCGATTGGTCTGCACGGATACAACGGCTAATGGTGTTTTCCATCGATTCAACGATATCAGTGCACCCGTTAAGAAACTCTTTACCTGCTGCAGTGAGTTTAACGTTTCTGTTGTTGCGACAAAGCAGCTGCACTCCCAACTCGCTTTCGAGTGCTTGTACGGAGCGGCTTAGTGCAGGTTGTGCAACGTTGGTCAGTTGCGCGGCGCGGCGAAAATGCAGCTCTTCAGCAACGGCTATAAAATGCTGTATGTGCCTTAAGTTAAAGTTCAACGGATTTCAACCTCCGGTCGATCGCATCCTTGGTGATCATTGGTACTTGGGCATTGCCGCCAGGGGCATTCCGCAATTGTAGAGCGGACCCTGAAGAAAACGACACAAGCAGGGCAGAAAGGTAAGCATCCACTGCAAACAGTCTGTCTCGCGGTTACGCAGGTAACCGTTACATGGTAGCAAACAGGTGGTTCAAACAGACGACCTAAAAGTCTAGTTTTTATGTGAAAAACTGTTGCAATTCAAAGACTATCCGCTCAGTTTGTTGGATAGCGCGTTTTAACGTCGAGCAATTTCGCGGCGCAGCTGATGGCGCGACGTCAAGCCCTTAGCGTTACCAATGTAGGTGGGTACAATCGCGTCGATCGACGTCATTTGAAGTTCGCAGTTTTTCGTACAAACCGCATCGGTTTGTAGCGACAAGTAATTGTCGTTTGAAAACGGCTTGCCAGGTACAAATTCCATAACCCGTGCCTGCAGGCGGGCAAGTGCATCGGGCAGGCGAATAATCTTACGATTTAAACCCCTGGTGTGGGCGGTGTATTCGACTAGTTCCTGCAGGCTGTAATCGTTTGGTCCGCACAGCTGGATGGTTTGCCCCGCGCTGGTCGGGTCATTGAGTGATGCCATCATTGATTCAACGACATCACCAATATATACCGGAGCCATTCGGGCATCCGGGCAAGCCAGCGGGAATACAGGCAATGAGGTTAGCAGGGCCGAAAAGCGATTAAAGAATGCGTCCTGTTCGCCAAAAATAACCGACGGCTGGAATACGGTCCAGTTCAATGACTTACTGGCTTTTACGGTGTCTTCCGCAGCACCTTTGCTTCTTAAATATTCGCTGCTGCCGTTTTTTGCATCGGCGTTCAACGCGCTCATGTGTAAGTACCGTGAAATGCCTGAATGGCCACAAGCATCCACAACGTTTTTGGTCAGTTGGGCGTGAGCGCCATCGAATGAATTGCTGGCATTTTTTCCGGCGCTATTCAGAATGCCAACCAGATTGATCACTACATCGGAACCACTCAACGCTTTTTTTAGCTTGTCCAGATCGTGTACATCAGTCTGCTCGAAATGGACGTTTGGTAAAATTCGTAATGCACGTGAGCGTTGGCTGTGTCGAGTTAACAGGACGACTTCTTCAAATTCCTGAGCCAGACGGCAAGTGAGTTGGGTGCCGACAAATCCGGTACCACCAAGCAAAGTAACTCGTTTTTTTAACATTATTTTGTTGATCTCTGATCAGTACTTAATACCGGTCGTATTTTGCCTCAAAAACAGCCCGTCAGGCGCAATTGTGAACATACTCAGTAGGGTTGTCGGCCGAAACACAGAAAATATTGATACCTTTGGGATATTACCGCTCTGTACTGCAATTTCGAAACAAATTGAAATTTCAGACCAATTTCATCTCGGCAGAATGTCGAGCCTGCGCTAAGCTGTTGCCATGAGTACTTCAAAGCCTTCTGTTGTCATCGTCTGTGCGGTCATCATTGCATCAATTGTCGCCGCGCTACCCATTACTGATGATGTAGGTCAGGAGCATGTGGACACCGCATTCAAGCGTGCCCTGGCAGCTGCGGCTATCGCTCGTGGTCTCAACGGTGTTATATCAGTAGCACAGGGCACAGAGCTGGGAATTCAGCCCGCCGGTGTTGGTGTCAATTTCACTCCAGGCGAAATTCTGGATCCGGTCAATGATCTGGTAGAACGGTTCTCGTGGATCATGTTGCTGGCGACCAGTTCGCTTGGCATTCAAAAAGTACTGCTGGAAATGAGTGAATGGCAGGGGATATTCATTGCCTTGGCGCTGGTGGCACTGTTGCTCATTGCCAGCCATTTTTTTACATCAAATGAGCGAGCAAAGTCAGTGCTGGGTCGCCTGTTTTTGTTTTTGCTGTTATTGCGCTTCATGATGCCGTTAATTGCTGTCGCCAATGACTACGTTTATAGACACTTTCTCGAAGCCAATTACATTGAGTCGAGCGCTGCACTAAGATCTGCTCAGGAGCAGATTGGTGAAATCAACAGCGAAGTGCGCTCCGATACAAAAGCCCCTGAAAGTATGGTTGAGCGCGCAGTTGGTTTTTACAAAAACTTTGTCGAAAAGATTGATCTTGAACAGCGCTATGATCGGTACCGGGCAGCTGCCGGTTCGGTCGGGGAAAATGCCATAACTATGATTGTCGTGTTTATTATGCAAACATTGGTATTTCCACTAATATTTCTAGGCATACTATTTGGCGTACTGCGCAGATTGACGCATTGGCACTGAACTATGCACTTGCGTTTTTGTCCGACAGCTAGTGCGGTGTAATAGGCAAATGATACAATCAGATTTGTTCGGGGCGGCCTACCGCAAAATTGCCTCACCTGCGTTACCGTTCTTGCCAATATGATCTATATTCACTGTGAACGGTGCCTTGTTGAGACAACTTTGCGGTAGGCCGCCCCAAACAAATCTGCTTTGCACCGTGTGCCCGTTACACCGCACTAGTCATCGGTCCGGCTTTATCCTGATCTTTTTCAAAGTTCCACCAAGGAAATACAAATGTTTCAACCAGTTACAGGCTTCAGAAAAGTCCAGCTTGCGTGTATTGCTATCCTGTCGCTCAGCCTAATCGCTTGCGGCAGCGTTGACTCAGACCCAGCTTCACCATTGCGAACTGGTGTGTTTTTGGATTCTGCGCCAGTTGAAGGGCTGGGTTTTACGACAGAAACCATGAGCGGGAACACCAATGTGGATGGTGAGTTCACCTATAACGCCGGTGAACGCATCACTTTTAGTCTTGGAGGCTTGGCACTGCCGACAGTGCCGGCAGCCAGTACTATGACCTCGCGTGACTTGTTTGAAGATGATGAGAGCGCGGCTGCGGATTTATCGCGATTGCTTCAATCGATGGATGAAGATGGTATGCCGGAAGATTTCATTAGTTTGCCGCTCAACGTTGAATCGATAACCAGCGATACACAAATAGAGTTTGGTGGGCCAGACTTCGACTCGCAAGCACAAACGCTGTTATCACAGGTGAATGAATCACAAGCCATCCTGATTGGATCTGAAACCGCGACGGCGAGTGTAGATATGGCACTTGAGGTGAATGGGCTGGTTGCTTCTGAAGAATGTACAGCCGAACATCCTTACGTTGGGCGCAGTCTTGAATTATCAGATCTTTCTTTTCACGGCGTCAGTGGTACCGTCACTGTGATTAATGATTGTGAGATGGAGGTTACCAACTTTAATTACGATGGCGGTGGTCCTTCCGTGTACTTCTATGCGGCAGTCGATAGAGCATATTCGAGCAATTTTTTTATTATAGGCCCAATGCTCAGTGGGACCCGATGGGTTGACGATACGATTCGTCTGCCACTTCCTGAAGGCCGGACGTTTGATGATTTCAATAGTATGAGTGTGTGGTGTCGTGATTTTAATGCAAACTTTGGCGAAGTCCTCTTCGACCAATAGACGTTGTGAATAGAATTTACGAATGGTATTGATAAATAATAGATGAGTGGCAACACCCAAACTGTTATCGGGCCTGTATTAATTGCCAAACGATTACTACCGATTGGCGTAACGATTGTAGTTTCGATGATTGCCAGTTTGGCATTAATGAGCTGTTCTGGAAAATCTGGCCGTTACACTGAAACTGATGTCTCTTTCAGTCAGAAACAATACTTGATAGACAATGCTTTGCGCAGTGGTGTGACATCGACCCCTTCAGGGTTGCAGTATGAAGTACTAAAAGGCTCACCGGGCCAGACACCTGACGCCAATGATACCGTCACGGTTCATTATGTGGGTACCTTGATAGATGGTACCGAATTTGACAGCTCGTATTCACGCAACGAACCGGCTACTTTCCCGCTGAGCAGAACCATTAAAGGCTGGGTTGAAGGTGTGCAGCTTATGAGTGTGGGCAGTCATTATCGCTTTGTTATTCCTGCCGAGCTTGCCTACGGTGATCGCGGTACTGGTAGTCAGATTAAACCTGGCGACACACTGGTGTTCTCTATTGAGTTGTTATCCATTCAATAGTTAGTGCAAGTAGGCATGACAAGCATGTGTTAGTTATTACACCAGCACCGATTGACTCTCCATGTTGTCCTGGCCAAACACTGATCGATAGCGCTCAATCTGATCGGCTGGCCCTGTTGCTTTTTCAAAATTATCCGATAATTTCACCGTTTGTTTGCCGTTTGCATGGGTAACTTTGCAGACCAGTGAAATGGCTTTTAGCTGTGAATTAGGTTTGGTCGCGCAATCGCTAAAATCGTTAGTCAGGTGCGTGCCCCAACCAAAGCTTAGTCGTACTCGTCCGTTAAAACGCTCGTAGACTTGTTCGATAACATCGACCGTTAATCCGTCAGAAAAAATCAACAGCTTGGTTTTCGGATCCTGACCCTGGGATGTCCACCAGGCAATGAGTTCTTCGCCGCCTGCGATAGGTTCCTTGGAATCGATGCGAAATCCGCTCCAGTTCGCAACCCACTTTGGTGCATTACTCAGAAAATTTGTTGAGCCATAGGTGTCAGGCAATACGATAAGCAGGTTACCGTCATAGGTGCGTTGCCAACTCTCAAGCACTTGATAGGGCGAGCGCAGCAATTCCTCATCGTTGTTGGTGAGCGCGGCTTGTACCATGGGCAATTCGTGTGCGTTGGTGCCGATGGCACTTAAGTCGAGATCCATTGCCATGAGTACATTGCTTGTACCTATAAATTTATCACCCAGACCTTCTTTCATCGCGGCTATACACCATCGTTGCCAAAGCCAGCTGTGGCGTCGACGCGTTCCAAAATCGGCGATGACCAATTCCGGTAACTTATCAAGGCGTAATACTTTTTCCCATAATTTGGCTTTTGCGCGGGCAAATAAAACGTCGAGTTCAAATCTGCCTACACCCTGTAACGCGGCACGTGAGCGTAGTTCACTGATAATCGAAAGCACAGGAATTTCCCACAATGAAACTTCCGCCCAGGTACCTTTGAAGTCGATACAGTACTGGCCGTCTTCAACACGTAGTTGATAAGCCGGTAAACGGTATTGGTTCAGCCAGGTAAGAAATTCTTCTGTGAACAGTCGTTGCTTGCCGTAAAACGTGTTACCTGCCAGCCAGATGAGTTCTTTTTTAGACAGGCCGATCTTGCGTGCATGATCAAGTTGCGCACGTAGTTCCGACTCTTCAATTTCTTCGGCAAGTTTTACCGTCTTAGTTCGGTTAATTAGTGAGAAAGTGACAGGTACATCGGCATACTCTTTCCATATAGTCTGCAACATTAATAGTTTATAAATGTCGGTGTCTAGCAGGCTGCGGACAATTGGGTCGAGCTTGAATGAATGGTTGTAAACTCTTGATGCTATGTCGGGCATGGGATTTTGTATCATCGGATAACACTTCCTTCAGGTCGATCTGGTCGTGCGCTGTTAGTGATTAACAGTCCAAAAATACAGCAATTGGGTTGCGCAAGATATACAGTTACATGGCGATACTAAGCAGAATTAGTGCGCAAGAATTTGTCAATGCGCTCTATCGCCTGCAGTAAATTGTCGAGTGAGTTGGCATAGGACACTCGAATATAACCTTCACCGTGAATGCCAAAATCTGGTCCACCAATAGTGGCAACACCGGTAGTTTCCAGCAGTTGCGAAGCCAGTTGTTTCGCTTGCCAACCAGTTTGTGTGATATTGGGAAAAGCATAAAAAGCACCTTTGGGCGTAATGCAACTAACGTCGGGCAAATCGTTAAGCGCATCCACAACTTTTAATCGACGTTCGTCGAAAGCCTGCATCATCATCGTTACTGCATCCTGAGGGCCGGTAAGAGCAGCAAGGGCGGCATGCTGGGCTGGTGCATTTACGCAACTCCATGCGTTGACTGCTAACTTTCGCATAGGGTCGAACAGTTCATCAGGCCATAGGCTGTAGCCGAGCCGCCAACCTGTCATCGCGTAGGTTTTTGACCAGCCGTTTAGCAGAATTAATCGATCACGGATTGAAGGGTATTCGAGCAAACTGACGTGTCGCATATTGTCGTAAGTCATTTGATCGTAAATTTCATCCGATAAAATAGCGACCTTCGGATGTGCTTCCAGACCATTGACCAACGCATCGATTTCTTCTTTAGGTGTTACGCCGCCACATGGATTGGCCGGTGAGTTCACAATGATCAAGCGCGTTTTGTCAGTGATCAGTGACAATGTTTCGCTGGCGTCAAAGGCAAAGGCGTTGTCTTCGCGAATCGGTATTGGTATTGGGTTAGCACCAGTGAACTCGATCATTGAACGATAGATAGGGAAGCCGGGGTCGGGGTAGAGGATGTCAACTCCCGGTTCGCCGAACATTAAAATGGCAGAGAACATAGTTACTTTGCCACCGGGGACTATCATGACATTATCGGCTGAAACTGATGTGTTGTAACGAGTTGACACATCGTTGGCAACGGCTTCCCTGAGCTCTGGTATGCCGGTAGCAGGCGTATATCCATGATGGCCTGCTTTTAACGCAGTAACGGCAGCGTCAACAATGTGGTCAGGTGTTGGAAAATCTGGCTGACCAATACCTAAATTAATGATGCTCTTGCCAGCTGAAGCTAACTGGTTTGCCCGAGCCAACACGGCAAACGCATTTTCTTCACCAATTCGGTTGAACCCTTCAATAGTTTGCAGGTGAGTCATTTGCGAGCACATAGTTTTTCAATGCCAGGTTTTTCAAGGCTAAGTGAAGTTAACCTAACTGGTCTGGTTTACACTATTGGTCTTCTGGGGTATGGATAGTGTGTTCAGCCATACCTTCACTGACAATGACCTGGCAACTCAATCGTGAGTTGGGGCGTCTTTCGGATGCAACACCTTCAAGCATATCCAGTTCAGCGTCATCGGCTTCGGGTACGATTGTGATCGTTTCGTCGTCAAGATATACATGGCAGGTTGAGCAAATTAGGCTGCCACCACATTCCGCGACAACTTCATCAATATCGTTTTTTATTGCCGTTTCCATAACGCTATCGCCAACAACGGCATCTACGCTGCGGGTTTCACCTTCCTGGGTCTGGAAGTGCAGAACAATTTCCTGGCTCATAGTCTTTTTGCTACCAATTTAGTGTGCTTTAATCCGTTGATTTTAGCAGTTCTGCTGCTGTGCGGGTGGTGTGCGCAGTACTGACAATACACGGTGAATATCGTACAAACACTGCACACATAGGTAAATGTGGACTTGAGCACACTATCGGCAACGGTTACGCCACACTAGGCTGGGCTTTCTTGTCTTGTTGCGGCAACCAACTTATGTATGGTCAAACCCTGAAGCAGAATTGATAGCACAACAATAACGTAAGTGATTGTAACCACAATATCCCGCTCTGGTCCGGCTGGTATCGCAAGTGCCAGAGCGACCGATATGCCACCGCGCAGGCCACCCCAGGTTAATATTTTTATTACATGTGGATGAAAGTCTCGATGCAGGCGCAATGCATTAACTGGAATGCTAACGGCAATGAGCCTGGATAAAAGTACCAATACAGCCAGTACAATGCCGACCAGCCAAATGGTCGAGTCAGAGGACAGCACCATGACTTCAAGGCCGATTAACAGAAACAAAACTGCATTCAGGATTTCATCAATCAGCTCCCAGAAGGTGTCCAGGTGTTGTACAGTGACATCGCTCATGGCATCCGCGCGACCATGGTTTCCAATCATTAAACCTGCCACCACGACCGCGATAGGTGCTGACAAATGCAGACCTGCTGCAGCTGTTGAACCACCCGCCACCAAAGCCAGAGTGAGTAGCACTTCGACTTGATAATTGTCGACATGCTTAAGCATCTTGAGCACAACCCAACCGCAAACAAACCCAAACACGGCACCGCCGATCGCTTCTTGCACAAACAGAATACCAATGCGCCCAAAGTCAACTTGATCACCGTTCACGGCAATGCCGAACAGCGCCAGAAAAACCACAATCGCAACCCCGTCATTAAACAGGGATTCGCCGGTTATTTTTGTCTTGAGTTCATTGGATACGCCGGCGGTTTTTAATATGCCCATAACAGCAACCGGATCGGTAGGAGAAATTAGCGCTCCAAATAACAGGCAGTAGGCGAACGAGAGCTCTATGCCGACCACTTTGAGCACAAGGTAGGTACCAATTCCGACCAGGGCGGTACTGACAAACAAGCCAATGGAGGCAAGGAGCCCGATAACCCACTTGGCTTTGCGAAGATCATCCAGGTTAACGTGCATTGCGCCCGCGAACAGCAAAAAACCCAGCATGCCGTTGAGCAGGGCTGCGTTGAAATCTATTTGGGCGACCAATTGCTCTGCCATGTTGACGCCTTGTTCGAAGCCGAAAGCGCCCAGCACAACTAGTATTAATGAGAAGATCAGCGAGATAACCATGATGCCGATCGTGGTTGGTAATCGTAGGGTGTGGTAATTAAGCCACGCAAAAAGCGCAGACACGGTGATCAAGATGCTGGTTATGGATAGTAATGACATAGTTGCGATTTTTTAACGGATGAAATTGTCATAGCTTAGCGTAGAATGAACCGAGCCCAACAATTTATGCCGTCCTTGACTAATCCAACGCAACTGGCTTTAGATTTTGATAGCGTTACTGCTCCTGAAACCCCCGACGTACGACTTAAACTTCGTCAGGAGCAGGAACATCGGCAGCATGGGGAAGCTCATGTGCGTAATCATGCGTGTAACAGTGTGGCCAACGGGTTTCAACTGGCACCACAATTGGACTGCAACGGGCAACCCCAGCCCATTCCGTATCAGCTTAAGCAATCGTCGAAGGCCAGACAGGTTTATTTGCGTGTGGAGCCAGGGCGAGGCCTACAGGTCACTATACCCAAACGCTATTCGAAACGATCAATTCCGGCGCTGGTGGAAAGCCAGCGGGAATGGATTACAGCAGCATTGATCGATCTGGACAAACGAACACCAGCAATCTACCGACAATGGCCACCCCCGCAATTGCATTTGCGCGCTTGTCAGACCATGGTAAATGTGCATTTCACAGACACACCCAAGGCTGTGGAAGCATCGGCTACCTGGGTATCCGCCGATCAGCTGGAGCTGGTTGTAGATACCAAAAACAAACCCATGGTAGCGCAATGCATTGCAAAAGCGTTGAAACCGAGAGCCAATCAGGTGCTTGGGCCGTGGCTGGAGCGCTGCGCCGCTTACAGTCGGTTGAGCTATAAACGTATGGTTATTCGTGGCCAGAAAACGGTCTGGGGCAGTTATTCGTCCAGCGGGACGTTGAGTTTGAATTACAAGCTGTTGTTTGTTAACCCGGATATTGTCGATTATGTTTTGTTACACGAACTCGCTCATACTCGGCATCTTGATCATTCTGAAGCATTTTGGCGATTTCTAGACGACCTGAAACCAAACTCGCGCCAGTTTGACAGGCAGCTAAAAGAGGCCGGTACGCAGGTTCCGCCATGGCTTGAACTGGCCGGTCCGAGCTAGTTTGCGCGGCTCCCCAGCGCTTTGCATCTTACCCACCTATAAACGAGTAAGCGAGACAAAAGGCGCATTTCAGGGGTCTGAACCCCCATTTATACAAGTTCCCTATTGCAAAATAACGTTGTTGAGCTACCGCTAAATCAGCATGAAATGGACCTAAACAGGCCCGTTCTTTCTGCTATTCTCATTGGATAGAGAATGGTCGTGCCACCTAATTGCGCGGCTGAAAAGTGATTTTTGGATGCTCAATAAACCGTGGCTTTACGCGATACTGACGAATTAGCCGTGCCTAAACACGATTCAATCGAAGTCTGGCAAATAGTACCGTTGCTCCTTGCGGCGATATTACTCACGATTGGTTTGGCAATGTTCATGAGCGGTATTCAGCATGCCGCTGATGTTGTGCAGCCGATCATTGTGGTCTTCGGTGGCACACTGGTCGCCTTACTCATCACGTTTCCTCTCGGCCAACTGTCTCATGCATTGCAATTCGCATTAGCCCGTGGCATTCGCGGTGGAAACTCTCCGCGAGAGATGGCACTTGCCATGTTGAAGGTGTGCGAGGTGAGTCGGACAGAAGGGTTGCTCGGTGTTGCTGAAGTGCGATCAAGTTGTGAGGAAGTGGAACAGGTGTGTCATTTGATCGGCGATGCGGCCAGGGATAGTGAGATTCAACATATATGGTCTCGAAGTCAGGCTTCAGAGCGTATGGCACATCAAATGGCCGTAGACATATTTATATTTACGGTAGTTTACGCGATACTGATCGGCGCATTGGCTTCAATTGTTCGTATGGTGTCGACCAAAACGGAAATACTCACGGGTGTAAATGTCTTGCCATTTGTATCAGGAGTCAGCTTGTCAATTCTAACCACCATGTTGATCGGGCGATTAAGGTCGGTCCATATGCGAGAGCTGGTGGTGGTTGATATTGCCTATAGAAGTGCAGGTTTAATTCTTGAAGATAACAACGTACAACGATTGCGATCAAAGCTGTCGCAGCTTGTTCCCCCAGGGTTGCGTAACTAGTGGACTACCAGGAAGTGTCATGAACCGGATTTCAGTTCACGCGCCATCAAGTGGGCGCACTGCATACTCCGTTGTGCCTGACCCGGACGATCCGGTCATCTTGCAGCTTGATGGCAATTTGGCGAGGGTGCTGGAGATCAGTGCAACTGGCTTTTCAGCTTCCAAAGATGCGGCAAAGCCAGGCCGTCGTTATCCATTCAGTGTTGATCTTCCTACCTACCGTCGTCCCATATCCGGTTACGTTGATGTATTACCCGATACAAATAACGACGAGCTTACCTGCCGGTTTGTCGATTTAACTGATGATCAGACCGATGCGTTGCACCAGTATGTCCTTGCCCGTCAGAAAGAGGCCATTAGAGCAATTCGTTCAGGCGGATCTGTGCACACTTCACTATAAATTCGTACTCTGTGGGACCGCTTGCACGCTATGAGCATGAGGTAGATTCTGGCCAACTCAGTGCGGATGATGAGCAGCGCGCCGTTGTAAACCGTCTCGACTCGATCGCCCGACAGCTTGATCAACGCAAGCCCTGGAAGCCTTCAGGTACCGGTTTTTTCTCACGCTTTTTAAAATCCGTGGGCCCATCAGAAACCGGTGTTGAGGGTTTGTACTTATGGGGTGGTGTCGGGCGTGGTAAAACCCATCTGTGTGATCTGTTTTACGCAGAATTAAATTTTGACGATAAGACGCGCCTGCATTTTCATCGTTTTATGCAACGTATTCATGTCGATTTGCGCGCGCTTGGGCAGGTTGAAAACCCGATTCCTCTGGTTGCTGATAAGTGGGCTGCTCAATCCAGGCTGCTGCTGCTTGACGAAATTCATGTTAACGACATTACCGATGCTATGCTGCTCGGTTCCTTGATGACCGAATTATTCAAGCGCGGTGTCACATTAGTGACCACGTCAAATATACACCCGGATAATCTGTATAAAGATGGATTGCAACGGGCTCGGTTTCTACCGGCCATCGAACAGATAAAAACCCACACGCATGTTTTGGAGATGATAGGCGATACTGATTATCGCCTGAGATTACTGCAACGCGAAGCTATTTTTGTGGTTAGTCGATTTACCAACGGAAAAGGTGAACGTGCCGCATTGAAAGCGATGTCGCAACATTTTGATCGGCTCAGTGGTGGCAAAAATGATCAAGAGAAAAGTATGTTGGTCAGTGGCAGGGAGTTACCAATAATTGCACGCTCGGGTGATGTGGTTTGGATTGATTTCGACTCTTTATGCAACACCCCGCGCTCAACGGCTGATTATATTGAGCTGGCAACCACATTTCATACGGTGCTGCTAAGTGATGTGCCGATATTAGATGAAAATCGCAACGATGCAGCGCGACGCCTGGTTAATTTAGTAGACGAATTCTACGATCGACGGGTAAAGTTGATCGTGTCGGCAGAAGCGAACCCGGATAAGCTTTACACTGGCAAACGACTGGAGTTCGAGTTTGTGCGCGCGGCCAGTCGGCTTATGGAAATGCAAACGAAAGAGTACTTATCCGCTGGTCATGCGCTGGATTAGTGCTCTGCAACAAACACTTCAGGCAACATTGAAATGAGTGCATATCTTCTTGAATGGGTAAATTTGCTTGGTCGTTGGGTTCACATGATTACCGGCATTGCATGGATAGGTGCATCGTTTTACTTCGTCTGGCTCGACAACCATTTGCAAGCACCCGAAGAACAAACCGATTCAGATAAAGGCGTTTCTGGTGAAATATGGTCAGTGCATGGTGGCGGGTTCTACCATGCTCAAAAATATCAGGTAGCGCCACCAAAATTACCTGAAACCCTGCATTGGTTTAAGTGGGAAGCCTACACCACCTGGATTTCAGGCATGTTTTTGATGGCTCTGATGTATTGGTATGGTGCTGAAATCTACTTGATCGACACAGGTGTTGCCGATATTACCAAGCCAGTGGCAATTGCAATCGGTATAGCCGTGATTGTGCTTGGCTGGTTTGGTTACGACTGGTTGTGTGAGAGCAAAGTAGGCCGTAGTGAACGAAATTTTGCGCTTATCGTTTTTGCAGTTCTGACGATTGTGGCATTTTTTCTATGTCATATTTTCAGTGGTAGAGGCGCTTATATGCATTTCGGTGCCATGCTCGGTACCATCATGGTTGGTAATGTATTGTTTGTCATTATCCCGGGTCAGAAAGATCTGGTTAAAGCTAAAGCCGAAGGTCGACAGCCCAATCCTGTTCACGGCATCCGAGGCAAGCAGCGATCGGTCCACAATACGTATTTCACCTTGCCCGTCCTGTTTGTAATGATCAGTAATCACTATGCGCTAACCTACGGACATCAATTTAATTGGTTGATTCTGATCGCCATCACGTTAATTGGTGCACTCATAAGGATTTATTTTGTAGCCAGACATAAAGGTAAAGCGTCTCTGGTCCCCATCTACATAGCAGCTGTGCTTTTGGTGGCTGTGGTAACAGCTGCGGCTCCCAGAGTAACAACGTCGAGTGCTGCAGTAAGCGGCGACAATACAGTGGTAACCCTGGCAGCGGCAACAGACATCATTAATGAGCGATGCAGCTCATGCCATGCCAGCAAGCCAACGCACGATGGGTTTCAGGCACCACCTAATGGCATCGTATTTGATACCGAGCAAGATATCATTCGCCATGCTGCAGCGATTCACCAGCAAAGCGTTTTAACCAGGGTTATGCCAATTGGCAATTTGACCGGGATGACCGATGCAGAACGCGAATTGATTGGCCGATGGTTTCAGGAACTGGCTACAACTCAGTAGCATTTGTGTCAATGGGTAAGACAACAAATCAGTAGCTTGATCGCGTCTAAAAAAGCGCAGCGCCACCTGTGTAAAGAATATCGCTATACAATGTAAGTATCGCTATAGAATGGATTTTTTCAGTGATTAACAAAATCACAGCAGCCCTGCTTGTTCTTTGCTTGAGTGCGTGTTTAACAAAACGGAATACGGTTACCGAAGAAGTCAGTGCTGGTGGTTTGGCGTACACCCTGGTGCATATGCCCAATAACTCTCGAATAACCATTCGAATTGCCTGGTCCAGCAATTGGGCGAGTGATTCGGCAGGTGATTCGGCGGTTATTAAAGAGCGCAATCAAGCGGTACCGTATATCGGCACCGAACTGTTGTTTGCTGGCGGAGCGGAAGGATATCCAGTCGGTGAGCTCGACAAGCGATTTAATGAAATAAGCACAGAAGCTTTTTTATCGGCAACGGTTAGCCACGTCCTTGGGACCCTACATTTTTCACCCGAGCACCAAACTGAATCCATCAAAACTGCTAATGCACATTTGAAAAGCGCTTCAATGGATGAGCAATGGTTTGAGCAGGCTCGTGATCGGCTTGCTTTGCAACTCTCCGAGTTAAACGCTTCGGCCGAGGCGCAGGGTTTCGATGCTTTGCGCTGGGCGCTGTTCGGCGAACAATCCATACGGCAAGCTTTGTCTTTGGATGGAGATAGCGAGGTTGCTGCAGTAACCCAGGCTGAGGTTGCCACCTGGGCTAAAACCGTGTTCAAGCGTAAAGGTGCGATTATCGCCATCGCAGGTGATCTGAGTCCAACTGATGCAGGTGCGGCTGTAGATGCGTTATTTGACGGTTTGCCCGAGGGCAATGTTACAGACACTCGGACAGCAACTGCTGACTTCTCCGCACGGCGTATTTTGTTACACGTACCAGAGTCAACAACCAATACCTTGTCATTCATTGGAAAATTGCCGCCGCTAACCGACTTTGCTGAACTTGAAGATATGTTGTTAACGACTGCCATGACCGAGCATTGGAATAACGGTTTGGCAGGAACGGTTGATGACGAATCCTCAGCGCGTTATCAATTTGGAGCTGATTTCTCCGCATTCACGTACGAGCATAGATTTATCTTATTAACAAGCCAGGTAGCAATCGGTGAAATAACTGATGCAGAGGAACAATTGCGAAAAGCCTACCAATCAT
>CAYTJF010000074.1:0-21936 GCA_964437945.1 uncultured Granulosicoccaceae bacterium | reverse complement strand
CCGGACATCCATGTGACAGGCCCGGTTGGCAGTTCAAGCCAGGCTGTCGCAACCAGGGTGCCAAGCACAACACCTATGATGCTGGCAAACAATGCCACCACCACCCCAAGCAACAAGTACTCAATGCCCATCGCATACATCAGGCTGCCATTACGGCTGCCAATAGCGTGCAAAATCACGGCTTCGCGCAATTGCCTTTGTCGGTTAGCAGCAACCACACTGGCCAGAACCAGCAGGCTTGCAACCAGACTGGTTATCGCAACGACGGACACCGCCAACGCGGCCGCGTTCAGGATACGCCGGGCCGTGGCCAGTCCACGCGCCGTGCGAATGGTGACCACTGCCGGGAAGTCGGCGGCAATAGCATTAGCAGCGGCTATGTCTATCGGGATTGCAGCTTTACTCAAACCAGTATCAGCACCATCTTGATAAGCAACGCCAACATAGCGAGTGATGTATTCATCCAGTACGCCTGGGCTGAACAGGGCCTCGAACCAGAAGCGCGTTTCAAAGTTTCCCTGGGCATAAATAGCAACCAGTTCTGCCTCGAGTGTTTCGCCAAAGATCGTAAAGCTCAGTTTGTCGCCAACTTTAACGCCAATCTGTCCGGCTTCGCGATCTTCCATTGCAACCAGCGGCGGACCGGAGTAATCCGAATTCCACAAAGCACCAGCCGTAGCGCGGACATTGTCCACACGCTCAACGCGATAACCCAGCTTGTGTTCATCATTGGCTTCGAGCGCTTCAGATGCCTCGTCACGGGACAGCAAGGATTCACCATTAACCGCAGTCAGCCGGCCAAGTACCAATGGCACGGTCTGTACATCGGTAATACCAGGCGCGTTGGCAACAGATTGATGAAAAGCATCAACATCTGGTGCTTGAATATCGTAAAAGGCCAGAGCTGGCGCACGCGCAGGCACAGTGCTATCAAGTAACCGCACCATCGACACGATCACAATGGTGGCAGCAACCAACAGTGTTGTAGCGATGCCCAGTGATAAAAGCAACGGGCGCAGCGGTGAACCGGGTTGATCGAGTCCTGCGAACGCGCGGCGTGCAGCAAAGTGTTTGTCAAGTCGACCAGACTGCACAACTCGTCTGCTCAGTTTTCGAATGAGCTCAACCAAAGCCGACAGCGCGGCGTACAACAACACCATTGAAATAACAAAGCCGATGCCAATGATGTGATCGGGTACTAACGCAATCAAGGCCAGAGCCGCAGCTATAGCAAGTGCTAAACACAACACTTTTGCGCGCTTGGATAGTGGTTTTCGCACATCATGATCGGTATCACCACGAAGCAGTCGTGCGGGTACCGTGGACAGGCTTCTGGCAAGGTTTGGCGCTGCGAAGGCAAGGGCTGCAAGTGTGCCAAAGGCCATGGATATGATGGTTGGTTTTAACAACAACAGTGGTGAGGTTGACACAGGCAGGCCACCGCTAAGACTTCTGGATAAGACAAACGCAATTGCTGCACCCAGCAAAGCTGCTACACCGCTGGTAAGAGCTGCGACCAGCAATACCTCGATAACCATAACGCGGGCACGCCACCCATCACGTGCACCGATGGCTGATAAAGTCGCCAAATCTTCGCGTCTGACGTGCAGCCATGCAGCGACTCCGTTGGCAACTCCAAGACCTCCCACCAATAAAGTGGCTACCGCAATGAGCAACAGAACCGCGGCTACTTCGTTTAACCGGTCTGACACACGATCATTGCGTTGCTCAACCGTATTCAACTCAGCGGTGCTTTGTGGAAAAGCGTTTCGCCAGGCATTGATAAAATCACCCGTATCGCCAAACTGACCGTTATCTGGATCGATATCCGGGCCTTCGAGCCGAACGCGATATTCATAGTCGACCAGACTGGTTGGGGTGATAAGACCGGTTGCATCAAGTGTTGCTTGTGATACGAGTACGGGTGGCCCGCGAACATCAGCCGCGAATGAGCGATCGGGCTGGCCATGTATCAAGGCGCGCACGGTAAGTTCGGTTTCACCTACAGTGACGGTATCACCAATTTCAAGACCTTGATCTACAGCCAGTGCTGGATCTATCGCAGCACCAAACGAATCAGTCGCATCTTGTAAAGACATTGGCGGTTCAAACCGCACGTTACCGTATAGAGGATAATGCTCATCAACGCTCTGCAACTCAATAACAGTAAAGCCGTCGTCGTCGGTACCTAACATGGTACGCAATTCAGTTAATCGCGATACCACCCCTTGATCCGTAATCCATTGCAGGGCTTTATTGTCCAGCGGTTCGCGCACATCGAGCTCAACATCGCCTCCAAACAACTGGCGCTCTTCACTGGCAATACCATCGCGAATGAGTGCCAACAGACCGGTACAGGCGGCAATGAGTAGCACACCAAGAAACAAACTGGTTGCCAGCAAGCGAAGTGGGCGCGAGCCTCGATTACCAATTAGATCACGCCACAAGAAAGTAAACACAGATAACCTCCCTCTTAACTTGTGCCGCGTTACGCACTGCGACTAATATTGTTCTGATCGGCTGGGTGTAAGCGTCCATCTTGCAGATGTACTTGTCGTTGACAGCGTACTGCCAGCGAGGTGTCGTGTGTAACCAGCAATAACGTAGCATCGGTTTCGCGATTCAGTTCGAACAAGAGATCGGCAACCGCATCACCTGTCTGATTGTCAAGATTACCGGTTGGTTCATCAGCCACAATCAAGGCCGGTTTGTGTATTAATGCACGAGCAATCGCCACCCGTTGGCGTTCACCCCCAGACATCGCGTTTGGGTAGTGCTCCAGGCGATGACCCAGACCAACCCGGTCTAAAAGTTCTGCCGCTTGCGTGCGTGCACCGCGCACACCGGCAATATCTAGAGGCAGAGCGACATTTTCGCAGGCGCTTAAACTCGGGATTAAATGAAAGCTTTGGAAAATGATACCAATCCGGTCGCGACGCAGGTCTGCCCGGGCGTCGCTGGACAGGTTATGCAAAGGCGCACCATCAAAGAGCACTGAACCACTGTCTGGTGTTTCCAGACCCGTTAACACCAGCAGCAGTGATGTTTTTCCAGAACCCGAAGGTCCGATGATAGCCACGCTCTGCCCTTGATCGACACTTAGCGAGGTACCGTTAAGCACAGGTACGGTTGAACCGCCTGCGCTATAGGCAAGGTGAACATCTTCAAGTGTAATCATGTGCGAATCGACTCTGGTAAATCATTGGTGGTTGAGCTGCTAACCATCAATTTACAATAATACCGTATTCATTACACCGTCGATCTATGACCCAGGAACAACTAAAGTGCTCTACTGAGCAGATGTGTACTCCCTGTCCACGAATTGCCACTCATTTCCTGCACCTTCCTGGTACCACAATCGAACATATACCGACACGCTACCAATGGGCAAACTGCCAGAGGTAGTAGTAAACGTATTTGCATCATTTAAGTTACCGCTGTTCTCATACTGAGCGCGACCTGCTGACGAACCTGCATATAGCCACCACGCGGTCACTGTACCGTTAGGCTCAGTCCAGCTAAAAGTGTCATCCGGACTTAACAGCACGTTCGTACCGGTTGATGACGTTATTGAAGGACCGGTACCATCAGCGGTGAACTCCTCATCGATGTACAACCACGGCCCTCTGCTATTTATGCGGTACCACAATCGAACCCAAATGCTCGACCCGTTCGTGGGTAGTCCGATCAGTGTCGTGTTTAGTGAGCTGGCAAGGTCACCACTGCTGAAATATTGCACACCACCCTTCACAGAACCCGCGTACAACCAATATTGAGTTGCACCTGAACCATTCTCTGTCCAATTTAAAGTTTCAGCTGCGCCACTGAAGGGGTCCAGCGCATTGTGGCTGGTAATATCTGGAACCGCTGCACCGATTGACCCAGCCGTGTATGTCTGATCGACATATAACCATGGACCGGTACCATCAATGCGGTACCACAATCGAGCATAGACTGTTGATGTGCCGTCGCTGGGCAGAGTGTATACAGTTACGCTAGTCGAATCATTTAAATTTCTGCTGTTAAAATAGTCAGCTGAACCTGCAGCTGAACCCAGATAAAGCCAGAAGTCAGTCGCATTCACCCCATTGCTTTGCCAGGTAAACGTATCTGATGCGCCTGCCAATGTACTACCAGGTGTTGGATTCGTTATAGCCGGATTAGCGATTACCGGCCCATCAAGTTCACCAAAGTTATATCCAGTTCTGTATCCGGAAGCAAGCACACCGATGTATCTGTCCTGTCCAATCGAGCCAGAGGGCACCATCGCTGCCTCCATGCCGTCGAACCACCCTGATGGTTGCGTCTCTATGACATCCCAATTAAATGATTCCAACAGCACCAGTTCAAAGTCGCCGTCTGCGTCTGTGAATACCTGTTCTAGGTCTCCTAATTCACTTTCGGCAAGAATTTCAACATTCGGTATACCTTCTTCACCGCTCTCCCTAATTCCGTTGTTGTTCTGATCGTGATAAACAGAACCCCGAACACTGGAAAGGCCATTCATTAGATCAACATCGAACGCGTAACCTACAAGATCATCATTAGCGCCCAACATTATTCCGATGATGTCAGCAGGTTGAATTGCGCTGCCACTGTCTCCGGCTGTTGCATTGACTGGAAAATAGCTAGCATTGCCATAGTTGCCAAGTGAATACTCGCCTGCCGAAAGGTTTTGAAAGGTAAAAATGCCCTGTGCATTGGTTATAACGCTGGGAATCTCCACTCCACTTATATCTTCTCGTAGCTCGACCCGCAAACCCTTAGCCGGCTCATTGGTCGTATCATTAAGAACAACTCCCGAGATAGATCCAGCGAAAGAAAGCCCTGCAAAAAGAAAACTACATGCGAGAAAAGCCAAGAATTTAAAACAAAAAAGAGACGCATGCGGCAGGCTTCGGGTAGTTGCAATAACTCTCATACTATTCTTACTTATATCAACCCAGGATGGGGGCACGATACCAGAGGTCTGCAAACAGAGCTTAATTGTTTTCAGCGTTTAGTTGATCTCAACAGAGATTATGGTAAAAATACCATTGGTTCATATCAATCGTATGGGATGCATTCATTTGCACATGACCAACGGTGCTAAATAACAATACCAACAACAAAAAAGCCCCCATCAGTGGAGGCTTTCGTGATTCTGCAAACTTTGTTATTCGCTCATTACATTGTTATGGCGTTTATTTAGCTTCCAGCGAGTTATTTGATCATCTGCAGCTTGACACGCCGATTACGAGCACGCCCATCGGCTGTGTTGTTATCAGCAATTGGCCTTGATTCTCCAAATGCCTCGGGAATCAGATGCTCGCGGCTAACACCTCTTTGACCTAGATACTCAACAACATTCGGACCATGTCAGCAGCGATCAGCCGATAAAATTTTGTAAACTAATTCTTCTGCATGTTAGATTGACTTCTGGGTAGCGTTAAGACAGAAAGTATCAGAATGATTTACCTGCCAAAAAATGTGTAAGCTAAATTAAGAAAGTGAAAGCATCAGGAGAAACAGCGTGATAAACAGACGACTGATCTTAAAAAGGGCCGTTGCTTCTGCGCTCGGAGCAGCAACGATGAATTCGTACGCTAACGATTCTCTAGACTGTTTTCCATCAAAGTCCACATCACCATCTAATCACACGGCCAACGACAACGTTCATCCATCCCAAATCAAACACATCCCATCAACAAACGAGCCTATATCGAGTATTGGCATGGGCACCTGGATTACCTTCGACGTGGCTGACAACGAATCCATGCGCCAGCAACGCAGCCAGGTGTTACAGACGTTTTTCGATCACGGCGGCCAGATGGTTGACTCATCCCCAATGTATGGCTATGCCGAGGCGGTTCTCGGGTACTGTTTAAGACAAACTACTGGTGACTGCGCTCTGTTTGCAGCGAGTAAAATTTGGACGCCGGTTACATTCGACGGAATGACACAAATGAAAAATTCGGAAAACCTCTGGGGGGTTGAGCCGATGGATTTGATGTACGTGCACAATCTTGTTAATTGGGAAAATCATCTGGCGCAACTGGTTGAATGGAAGCAATCTGGCAGGATTCGTTATTTGGGCGTGAGCACATCACATGGAAGACGGCACGATAAACTGGAACAGGTCCTCAAAACGCAAAAACTCGATTTTGTCCAGCTAACCTATAACTACGACAAGCGTGCTGCGCAAAACAGATTAATTCCTGCTGCGAAAGATAACGGTGTTGCGGTGGTGGTGAATCGACCCTTCGAGCGTGGCAATCTGGTTGAGAAGTACAAAGGCACGCCTTTACCTGGTATTGCTAAAGAACTGGGCTGTAAAAGCTGGGCACAGTATTTGTTATTGTTTATCGTATCGCACCCAGATGTCACAGTGGCCATACCCGCTACATCACGTGTGGACCATATGAAGGAGAACCTGGCAGTGCTGCAAATAGAATCACCAGATGATGGGGTCAGAGCGCAATTTTAGCCTGGCACAAAAGCGATAGACCATTTCGTCACCTCAGCCACTACCATTACTAGACGACAATGCCAATTAGGTCTGGTTACGGTGCAATCAAATTCAGGGTATATACGTTGCTACTATTATGAGCAAAAAGAAACAGCGTAAAAAATCGCGTCAGCGTGCGGGTAAGACTGGCCCCAGTGGCACAAACTCTGCCGATATTTCGAATAACGATGGCCCGGCTAAAAAGAAGTCGTCAAATACGGCCAGCACGAAGCGCTCCGGCAATAAATCGATAATGAGCCGCCGTAACGCAATCAGACTATTAATTGCAGTACCAGTCGTTGGCGCAGCCGGGGCTGCCATTAACCACTATGATGTCCAAAACAGAGGATTGCACGATTTAACCCTTGTTGGACAAGGTACGCCGGTGGTTGTGCAAATTCACGATCCAAAATGCCAGCAATGCCGCCGACTAATGAACAACACACGAAAAGCGCTGAAGGGCCAAGAGGATGTCGTGTTTAGAGTCGCTGACATATCCAGTGGGGCTGGGTCACAATTTCAGAAGAAATACAATGCCAATACGGTGTCTCTGTTGCTATTTAACGCCGATGGCAAACGTGTCGACACTATAGAAGGCGTGGCTTCTGTTGACGAATTAAAAAGTCGATTTTCCAATCTTAACTAGGCTTCTCGTATTCAACATCAATGTAGCCGATGCGAGCATCGGCGTCATCGTCGCAGGTGCGCAGCATTGCAGACCATGTCAAACGCTCGATATCGAATACATCACCCTCGAGGAAGCGTTCGAGTTTCTGAACGAAGAGTTCTATAACACCTTTGATAATCTGAACTCTGCTACGTCCTGACCACAAGACTTAATCTTTACAGGCAAGGTTGCAGTCAAATATCACTAAGAGCCCGATAGCAATACCGGGCTTTTTCAAGATTCAGATTCGAAATATAGGGTATCTCCTAGTTTCCAGATTTCTCGTGAACCGATAGTATCTCCCCAAGCATCGTCAGCCCATAAGGCTGATCCCTGACGCTCGGTCAGCTTGATCGCAATTTTTGGAGCAGGCCTATGTCCAGAGCAAGACGATATAAAGCATAAGTCTAGGAGGATATAATGAGCACGATAAACCAAGATAATCTTTCATTATCGAACCTTTCTCAACAACGCGAACGCCTGAGTACTGAGTCAGATTTATCGCAAACCCCATTACAAGCGCTGATCGATGATGCCACCGGTGGCGGTGATCAGCATAATGGAGCCGGCATCCCGGCCGCTGATTCGCTGCGTAATCCTGCGAATTTTGCCTCTCCCGGCCCAATGACAAGTTTGTTAAGCGAGCCGTTACTCAGCAATCCATTTGCATCAGTTCAGGTCTCTGGCACGCAATCAGCTTCTGTCAATGTGGAAAAGCAAACCCAACCCACTACCTACTCAATGAAAAGTGGTGATACGCTTAATGGCGTTGCTGCGGCAAACGACATGAGTCTGAATGAACTCATCGCCCTGAATCCGCAAATCAGAAACCTGGACATGATTCACCCCGGTGACCGAATCATTGTTTCTTCAGAGCGTGGAACTGAAGCATAGGTATCAGCTACAGGCCAAAATTCTGATAATCAACCAATAAGGAGATGTTGATGAGTTATAAGGAAAATATTGATGAGTTCGCCTACCAATGCTGGCAATTGCCATAACATTGAACTGATACCAACAAGGCTTTGTGAAAAGTCAGTTCATTATTATGCTTTAGTTATTTTTTATGTATCCATAGCCCTTATGGCTTTGGCTTTGTATTCCCCCGCTGCTAACGCTGCCGATCAAACGGTTACCGTCAAGGTCAGAGGTAATTTGGGCACCGAAAGCGCCTACCTGAATATAAACGGATCAAGAGCAACAGAGTGGCAAGTTTCTAACGGTTTTCAAACATTCTCTTTTACGACCTCACAAGATATTAACAAAATCAGGGTCGGACACAACAGTGGCGGTTGGCCAAGTGCGGTTATCGTCGATTATATTGAAGTCGATGGCTCCAGATACCAGAGCGAAGATCCAGCCAGATTGTCATGGGGCTCCTGGAATCAAACCGACCGGTGCGCACAAGGCTACAAACGATCCGAATGGCTATCTTGTGATGGTGGATATTTTGACTATGACATTGGTAGTAACGTTGTCGCTGTACGAGCCAGAGGTAACCTGGGCACAGAAAACGTTGATCTAATAATTAATGGTTCACAAGTCGCTTCGTGGCAAACAACAAACAATCATCAAACATTTGAATATCGAACAAATCAAAACGTTGACAGTATCGAAGTCCAAAATAATAACGGCGGATGGCCACACGCGGTCATAGTCGACTACGTTGATTTGAATGGTAAGAGATACGAAAGCGAAAATTCCTCTACACATTCTTATGGCTCATAGGACACAGTGAACCGCTGTGCCAAGGGGCATAAGCGATCTGAGTGGTTATCTTGTGATGGTGGCTATTTTCAATACGCGATTTCTGGAAACGAGAATAACGAAACACCGTTAGTTATCTTTGATACCGATATGGGCCCTGATATAGATGATGCAGTGTCGCTTGCCCTATTGCACTCTTACCAGGACGCTGGAAAAATTGAAATCGCTGCGGTCACCGTATCCAGAGATTCAACTAATGCCGCCAGGTACATAGACGCAGTAAACACCCACTATGGGCACCCTGATATACCTATCGGAGTCTATCGAGGCGGCACCGTTTTGGCAGATACAGCCAACATTGATGCGTTCACCGAATTGGCGGAAAATTATCCTCACGATGTTCATTTATCGCCAATTCCAATTGAAGACAGCTTCAAAGTTATAAGAAAAGTGTTGGCAGAAGCCGCTGGTCGTTCTGTGCTGGTTATTCAAACCGGATTTTCGGGTTCTCTATCCTCGCTTATGAACAGCAATGGTGACGCCTATTCGTCGTTAAGTGGTGTTGATCTTGTATCCGATACGGTAGAGGCGCTTTATTTTATGGGTGGTCGCTTTGACGGTGTTCGAGCCGTCTTGTGGCCGAAGCGGCTCCATACGCAGTAAGTCGGGTACTATTCCGACTAACTGTCAGGCTGGTGAGTACATTAATGCGACAATCAGCTTTCCACAGTGTTTGGCGGTTGATGCGAATGGGAAACCGGTTTTGAGTTCGACAGACTTTATGAGTCATACGCGCATGGTCCCAAATAATGATCGCTGCCCGGCATCACACCCTTACCGGGTACCACAAATTAGCTATCTGCTTTATTTTCCTAACGGGTCTGATGGTGCTGGCGCCGGTGTTTCCAATTGGGTTTTATCCTCCGATCATGGTGTCGCCGGTGGAAGCCTGCACGGTGATTGGCTTGGCGGATGGAATGATGAGGCCATCCAAAAATGGATAGACGGCTGCTACGATCCAAACGGTAGTTTTAGCGGTTCGCGCAATTGCTCTATTGGGCAAACCGGGCGCAACGGCAGTAACCGAAAATTTCGACGAGTTAGCCGTCTTAACGATTATGTTGGTCCCAACTTTCTGCCAGTGAATTAACAGCGCGACAAAGTGTCTTGCTCCCACACATTAAATGTGGGAGCACAGATCAACTCTATCATCGCTGCATTTTGCTTCTCGAACCAACTATAATTAAGAGTCTGGTTTGCCACTATTGTCATAGTGCTGGTTCGACAAGCAAAATTAGGAAGCGACTAAGCATGATAGAGCAAGATTTAACTACCCTGCCAGAATCTTTTGATGGGCAAGCAGTTTGGGTTGCCAAACAGTTACACATTAACGAACAAGAATGGCTGGTCGAACTGTCGAATTCCGATATCGCAGAATTAGAATCTGCGGCAAATCATTTTCTTGCCTCAGATAAAGACCTTGGTGATATTTCAGCAGAAGACTTCCCTTTAAAGCATTTTTCAAAACATTTAGCAAAATTGAAAAACAAGCTACTGCGCGGAAACGGACTGGAGGTTGTTCGAGGTTTACCAACCAGCACCTACACAGCAGAATTCGCTGCCTGTATTTTTTGTGGCATTGGATCCCACCTCGGAAACGCTCGATCACAGAATGCATCGGGACATATTCTGGGCCACGTTCGCGATACAGGTGTCAGCTCGAATGACCCAAACACTCGTATTTACCAAACCTCTGAACGCCAGAGCTTCCACACAGACAGTGCTGATGTGGTCGGATTATTGTGTTTGAAAAATGCCAGATCGGGGGGTGATTCCTTGTTGGTTAGTGCACTGAGCATATACAACGAAATGCGCAGATTACGCCCAGATTTACTTGAGCTGTTATTCGAACCAATTGCAACTGATCGGCGTGGGGAAATTCCACCTGGTGCGAAACCGTTTATGGAAATCCCGGTATTTAATTGGCATAAAGGCCTATTGACGGTTTTCTATCAACGACAATACATTGAAAGCGCCCAACGATTTAAAGACGCACCGCGATTAACAGACAAACACTTAGAGGCGCTCAATTACTTCGATGCACTGGCCAACGATCCGGAATTTCATTTCGCCATGCGCTTGCAACCTGGAGACATGCAGTTTGTTTACAACCATTCACAATTGCACGATCGAACTGAATTTGTAGATTGGCCAGAACCCGACGAACGCCGACACCTACTTCGTTTATGGTTATCAATCGATGGCGACAGACCACTACCGGAATATTTCAAACAGCGATATGGCTCTATTGATATCGGCAATAGAGGCGGAATTATCACCGAACAAACACGTTTGCATGCACCTGTTTGGAACTCTAGCCCGTCTACTTAGTGTAGCGCGGTTGCATGAAAGCTAACGTCACCCCCTATATTTATGGCGCTGTAGACCAAGCAGCCAATTTTTTATTGTCTATTCCTTAACAAAGCCTTAATCTAGTCGTCCCAGGACTCTAGATCGGAGTCCCGAAGAAGGAGAACCTAATGAAATTCCAGAGCTCACTCGTCGCTGTTGCTACCGTAGGCACATTATTGCTGACGAGCATTGCCCATGCACAATCACCTACTTTTTTCCGTATTGGTACCGGTGGTGCAGGCGGTACCTACTTCCCCATTGGCGGCACCATTGCCAATGGTATTTCAGCGCCTCCGGGCTCTCGCCCTTGTGATGAAGGCGGTCAATGTGGCGTGCCCGATTTAATTGCTATCGCACAATCAACTACAGCATCTGTGTTTAACAACGCAGCCGTTCAAAATGGCGAGCTGGAAGCTGGCCTGGCTGCAGCAGATGTAACACGTTCCATGTTTATGGGTGAAGGCAAGTTTGAAGGTAAAGAACATCCAAAACTTCGTATTGTAGCGAACCTCTTTCCTGAAGACCTGCACCTTGTTATGCCCAAAGGAGAATCTATCGAAAGCCTTGCTGACCTGGAAGGTAAGCGCGTTGGTATTGCGCAGGCCGGTTCAGGCACTCAGGTTGCGGTTATGCAAATACTGGAAGCCTGGGGAATCACCCGAGACAATATCGAGGAAGCGGAACTCAACAACAGTCAAAGTGCAGAACGTCTTGCTGATGGCCAACTCGATGCCTATTTTTATGCAGCTGGCTGGCCAGTTGCAGCTATGGTTCAACTTGCTTCAACAAAAGGCATGAGCTTGCATTCCTTTACCGAAGATGATCTTGCCAAGATCAACGGCATCATTCCGGCTTATATCCCTTCAATGATTCCAAGCGGAGCTTACGAAGGTGTTGAGGGTGATACATTGACACCAGCGGTTAGCGCTTTGCTAGTCGTTTCTTCAGATCTTGATGAAGAACTGGTTTATGGCATCACCAAGGCATTGTGGAATGACAACACCCGTAAATTGCTCGATAACGGCCACGCGAAAGGTAAGCAAATCACGGCTGAAACCGCGTTAGACGGTATAGAAGCACTGGGTGTTCCGCTACATGATGGTGCAGCAAAATTCTATAAAGAAGCAGGCATGATGTAATAATTGCACGCAAACTAAAGTGCAGTAAGTTAATGCAATAATAAGTGCAGTAAAACGGGCGGTCACCGATAACGTGACCGCCTTTTTTTTAAGGTCTTGATATTGATCGGCTTAGTGTCGGTGAGTTTTATTTTAATAGACGGGTTTTGTAGTGACAGGTTTTAAAATGATGGGTTTTAAAATGACGGGTTTTAAAATAAATGAGCAATGAATTGAATACTGACGGTGAAATGTCCGCAAAAGAGCTCGAAGCCATCGAACGCGAATATGATGAAGGCACAGCCACTCGCGAAGTTGGCCCTAATGCTGGCATGGTACTACGGGTTGTTGCACTGTTATTTGCCATCTATCATTTTTTAACTGCTGGATTCGGCTTACCTGCAGATCACTGGCACATGGGCTGGCACTTAGCCGGTCTGTTTATTCTGACCTACGCTTTTTTCCCCATCGTTAAATCTAAAAGCTTATTCGCCTTCAAAGTCAGTCGATGGCGTGTTGGAAATATCCCCGTTTACGATTTGGTATTTATGGCGCTGGGTGTGCTGACCGCACTGTATGTTGGATTGGCGTGGCACGGTATCCCGTTTCTTGGTATCGAAGAACAGACGTTCAGAATGGGCAATCCGAATATCTTTGATGTGATATTGGGTGTCATTATCATTTTGTTGGTACTGGATATATCGCGCCGCACCTTGGGCTGGGTATTACCTCTTATTATCTGTGTTTTTATATCTTATGCACTGCTTGGTCCGTATTTTCCAGGCATATTGCAACATCCTGGTGTTCGGTTTAATACATTTATTTCGAGCATGTACTTCCCCCAGGAAGGCATATTCGGCGTCACGCTTTGGGTTGTGTCTACCATTGTTTTTCATTTTGTGTTGTTTGGTGTTGTCGCCCAAAGAACCGGGTTAGGTCAGTTGTTTATTGATAACGCCACCATACTCGCTGGCAAATATACCGGTGGCCCGGCAAAGGTATCTGTAGTGTCCTCCGCCTTTTTTGGCACCATTTCAGGTTCTTCAGTTGCGAATACGGTATCGACCGGCGCGCTAACCATTCCGAACATGAAACGTCTTGGCTACCCCGGTCATTTCGCCGGTGGTGTTGAAGCAGCAGCATCGGCAGGGGGGCAGATTACGCCACCCATTATGGGTGCTGCGGCATTCATCATGGCAGAATTTCTGGAAGTGCCTTACACCACAATCGTTATTGCAGCAATATTTCCGGCTTTACTGCACTACGTTGGCGTATTTGCCGTGGTGCATTTAATGGCGCGTAAATTAAACCTTGAGGGTATCAGCAAGGATATGTTGCCCAAATTTGTTCAGGTCTGGAAACACGGTTGGGCCAATATCATCCCACTTATCGGGTTGCTACTAGTACTGTTCTCTGGCTACACACCGTTCATGTCTGCTTTTTGCGGCATATCGCTGTCAATAATCGTTGGAATGTCTCGCTATCGCAATCCGCTTACCTGGATCTACTCAATTGCGTTTATCGCATTCGTTGCATGGAAGTACCAATCGGGCGGCTTCGAACTACCCATGGCCATCACATTAATTATCGGAGCACTTGTGGGACCACTAAACCCTCAAGACCGAATGAAACTACCAGAGATGAGCGCCGCGCTTGAGCTTGGTGTTAAGTATGCACTTGCCGTTGGGGCCGCATCGGCTGCAGTAGGCATTGTCGTCGGTGTTATTAACACCACAGGCATTGGATTTCGGATTGGGTTTATGGTCACGCAGAGTGCCGGGGCTATGGCCGGTTCGCTATTTGATCTGTTATCGTTTGGTGTGTTTGAGTTTTTCAGTGTTGAAGATCTCACCCTGTTTATCTCATTGGTGTTAATTGCCATTGCCTGTATTTTAATGGGCGCCGGCATTCCGACAACAGCGTTATACATAATGCTGGTCTCAGTAGCGCAACCAGCACTGGCGCAGCTCGGCATACCTCCTATTGCCAGTCATTTCTTTGTGCTGTATTACGGGGTGGTTGCAGAAATTACCCCACCGGTCTGTACATCAGCGTACGCAGCCGCAGCGATTGCCAATTCCAATCCGTTTCGGACCGGCATTTCAGCTTTCACACTTGGTTTGGGCAAAATAGTTGCACCAATGGCATTTGTTTACGCTCCGGTGCTGTTAATAGTCACATCGGCCGGGTTCGATATGCTGACATTCTCGTACACCGCAGTCAGTTGTATTCTTGGTGTGCTGTTCTTATCTGCGTCGGTAGTAGGCTTCTTTAAAAAACCCATGGGCGTATTTCAACGCCTCTGTCTTGCCATATCCGGTTTTGTAATGATTGCTCCAAGCTTTCAAGCTGATCTTGTCGCGTTGGCCATCGCCGCACCTGCGCTGATTATTCAGTTTGTCATGCCGCTCATAAAAAATAATCGTGTGGCGAGTCCTGAACCATAATATGGATAAGACAGATCATTTCTCACACACTTCAAAAATAAACGCCGCCTGACTAAAGATTAAGCGAAAGATCAACCATCACACAGCGCCGTATATCGAATTTATTCAGCAAGCATGACCAGACGCGTTTATGTATTATTTTCAGGCAAACTTTTTATCTCATCTGGATAATGCAGCGGCAGACACTGATCGCAAAAAGTGTGTGAGAATTCAAGATTGGACTTGCCAACCAAATAAGTTTCGACGGTGCGGAAGTAACCATCATCATCCCGAATAGATTTACAGAAGGCACAGATGGGCAACAATCCCTTGAGTTCTTTCATCTCTTTTATCGCTGCTTCCAGATCGTTAATAGTTGATTGTGCTGCTTCGGCCATTTGATTTTGGCTTTGCGCTAACAGAGAAAATTCATCTTTACCTGTGACCGATGTACGTGCTGAGTAGTCACCATTGACTATTTGTCTGGCAGTAAAGGAAATGTCGCTCAACGGCTTTACAACAGTAAGTCTGAATAAGGTGTAAGTGATTGCACCTACTATTGCCAGAGTGAGTAACAACACTCCAATGAGTTTCTTGGTAAGAGAATTGGATGGTTCGCGTACCTCTGCTTCATCAATTTCCGCTAACATGCCCCAATTCAGACCATCAATACTCAATGGTCGATACTGCGATAAGACACTAACGCCACGATAATCCGGCGTAATGGTAGAGCCGGTTTGACCGCTGGTGACAGCTCTTGACGCTTCGGTGTTCACTTTCTGAAGCAGGATGGTTGAGGTATCGCTAAATCGGCTGTCTGTGCGCATAAGCAAATCAGTGCCGACGATATAAGTTTCTCCCGAACCGCGCAGACCATGATTATCGGCAACGATTCTATTAATTTTTTCGTTGCTGATTTGAAAAGCGACTGCTCCCGTTAGTACAGCTCCATTGAAAACAGGTGATGCAAAAAATGACGCTGGTTCAAAATAACTGGGAGCGTAGGTTTTAAGGTCACTGGTTATAACCGTATTGCGTTCGCTGGCAAGCGCTGTGCGAATGGTGTTGCCAAGATTGCTCGTTGCATACGGCCCGTTATTAAAGTCGGTGGCAAAATCTGTTTCTTTTCTGGTTGAGTAAACCAGTCTGGATTTGTCGTCAAACAGAAATACATCGTAGAAGTCAAACGACTTTAGGAATCGGTTCAGTTTTGTATGAAATTGGTCATGTGCTCGCTGATAGGAGGTCGCGATGGCAGGGGTATAAGCCTCGTGCTTGTTTCCTACTGCATTGGGATTTTTTACAATATAAATCCATTGAGCAAGTTGCTCAAGGCTCGATTGCGGCAAATAGTCCGAAATTTCAATTTCCTGGGCAATTCTACCGGCGAATTCAGTGCTATAGTATTCCTCAAGCTGGTTCTGGATTTGTTCGTCAGACGCTGCGCCTTCACTGATATCAATCTCCAGCTTGTTCATACCATCGGTAAACGCCTGCACTGCCTCTATGATGGCTGTATCTGCAGCAAGATTCGCAACTTGTTTTTGAGTCACGCGAAAGTGTTCTTCTACTATCGTTGCCCGCGACTTTAGAGCTGCTTCCAGATGCATTTTGCTTTGTTCGAACATCGCTTTATTGGTAAAGTGCGAGGAGAGCCATGAACCGACAAATGCGCTTAATGCAAACAAGCAAATAATGGTTAAACTGAGCCGTAAAAACACAGAATGGATCGATCGCATCACAACGCGTCCCTTAATACTATTGGAGAGTATTGTAACGACATACCGGCGGTAAATCTCAGTAATCTTCGTCACCGACGATTACAGTCCCTTGCATATCTATTGATTACAGTGATTGTTTAAGGAGGATAATATGAGTCATTCATCGGATGAAAAACAACAGGCTGGAAATACGCTAAATGGCCAAAATTCGCGTCATATTTTACTGCTTGACGACGAGAAGGCTGTGCGGGTCGCATTATCACGACTGCTCAAAGCCCGAGGGCACCGATGTTCAGCCGCTGCCACAGGCGAAATTTTGTTGGATATTTTTGAACGCAGCCGCCGAACAGACATTAACTTCGATCTGGCTATTCTCGATATCAAAATTCTCGGCGGAATGGGAGGTATCGAAACCATGCAGAAAATGAAGCAGATCGATAATAGTATTCCCATTATGTCAATGAGTGGAAATCCAGCTGATACCCTGTTTAAGGGAGACGAAGCTAGCGGTTTTGTAACTCACCTGGAAAAGCCTTTTAGCGCTGAGCATTTATCATTTGAGATAGAGCGCATATGTTCTGGCTCATCACAGGCCGATACCACATAAGATAATTATCGTATACCCCATTCCAACGTGCAAAAATACGCACCCAACACGAACAGACCATCAACGTTAAACCCGTTAAAAAGGCTAAATACCAGTGATTTTTTCTCATTTAAAATCTTCAACAAGACTGCCTAAGCATTCGTCGAAAAAATCTGTTGGTGGTTCAATTTTTTTCATTGTTCTATGTATCTGCCTGTTGGGCAATATAAATAAAGTTTTCGCTCAAACGATAACAGATGATGAAACCGAATCCGTTACTGAATCAGCTACAGAATACAATGAGTACGAGAATTCTGCGTGGGACTTTGGAATGGGCGTTAGCTATTTTTCATTGGACCAGGAACATGCTGACGAGCAATTGATTGGAGACACTGCGTTTTCGGTGGATTTGTATGCATCGTACTACTTTTCTCAGCGGTTAGCTGCGTCAGCTGGCATTGGGTTCTTGCAGCTGGATGACAATAACAAATTCACCGAACTAGTAGAGGTCACAGATCTATTTGGAACTGATATTGAAACGGCCACCTCGGAAGCAAGAGGTCTTCATTACTATGGTGAATTTTTCTTCATAGCAACGAATGCTTCATCACCAGTGCAATTTAAAGCCGGGCTGGGTTTTGGTTCTGTTGCAGGGGCTAATCGGAGTATCGATAATTGTTCAAATTGCACAGAAATAGACATAGACTTGACAGGTGGAGCATATGCAACGGCGTCGGTGTACACAGGCATTGCAGACGGTAAGTACAATACTGGCTTAAGCGCCAGGCAGTACTTTGGTGGTGATATTAAGAACACAGCGACGCTTTGGTTCGAGTTAAATTACTAGTTCAAACCCACCTTTCTTAAAGCCATCCTTTCACAAAGCAATTCTATGTTCAACGAATTGATTAGTAGACAACTATACTAATGACTTACCCAGATCATCAGAATAAATTGGAAGTAAGAATTACAATGGACCGAATTTTATCGTGGCAGTCAACCTTGAGCATTTTTTCAAATTTTACTTTATTAATATGTGTAAGCCTTTCTCTCACACTAAACACTTTAGATGCGGCGGCTGAATCACGCGAAGTAGCAGTTTATGATGGAGAGTCACTACACCGTGCACTGCTCGATGCCGAACCAGGGGATGACATCGTGCTGTACCCAGGTGACTATAAAGGTATAAAAACAGAATCTCCGGAAGACCGTTGGCACTATTTCTACTCTCACCGCAACGGTACATCTACTGCACCAATCACGGTGCGCAGCTATTCACGCGACGATATTCAGCAATTGTATGGAAACGGTGTAGACGGTGCCGGCTACGTTCTTTATTTAACCGGTGACAACTGGCGAATTAGCGATCTGAAATTTCATACTGGTCAAAAGGGCATTATGCTGGATTCTGCAAACGACAATGTTCTGGATAATATTGCTATTTACAATGTACGAGATGAAGGCCTGCACTTTAGAAAAAGCAGCAGCAATAACATCTTAAGCAATTGCCACATTTATGATACAGGTAGATCAAAGCCAGGATTTGGTGAAGCTGTGTATGTTGGTACCCATGAAGGCGATCGTCTGGGTGATCACAGTAACAACAATCGCATCGGCGGATGCCTGCTTGGCCCTGGTGTTACTGCTGAAGCCATTGACATAAAAGCTGGCACCGTAAACACCATTGTTGAACATAACTCGATGAATGGCGCCGATATTTCAGGTATCAATTTTGCTGATAGCTTTATCGATGTTAAGGGTGATGAAATAATTGTTCGTTTTAACCAAATGAATTGGCAAGGCAATGGCCACATGGATCATGGCATTCATGTACTTAAGCGCGATCATTATAATTCCAATATATACCAAAATACGGTAACCCTTGGCAGCGGAATGGCATTTTTAAAAATTGGGCAGGGCACTGCAAGAGCTGTTGATAACCAGCTTAACTACTCAGGACAGTTAGCCAGCACATACAGTAGCGGCGCCGTCACTAACAGACTTGAATCCAACTTGCCGGCAGTTCATGACTACACCGGTTATCAAGAAACAAGTAGAGATGAAGATGAGGGCGAACCAACATCCGGGCCAACGGCTTGTCTATCTTTAGAACGAGATGAAAAAATCGAAATTGACCTTGAGCAACACAATTGTGTTGATATTCCTGTCGATCTTGCGGGTCGTTTGCTGCAAGTATGGGATAGCAATTCGAATTCAAGCTGTAACTTTCGTGGCCAGATAATTTCCAGCAGCAACGCGGCAAAATGGACAATTACAGCGAACTATGCAGGAACTCGCAACATGAATGGCCGCAGTGTACGTGTTGAGCCGTCTAACGGTTGTATGTATTTAATCATGCGCTGGTTGTGACTTGCCAATTTAATAAACTAACAATACACGTTACAGGCAGAACAAATTACAGAAAGCAGAAAACTAAACGTTTTTCAATTGATACACCGTAACTTAATTATTTTTCATCTGGTGCAATACTTGTCGACGCTAATACACACGTTTAGATTGAACGGAGCGTTTGAACAGTGAAAGTCAATAACAAAATCACAAGCCTTTTTGGCTTTCTAAAATCAATCCTCATCATTTTGTTACTTGCGTTTACAAGTCACGTGAAAGCACAGGAAGTAAGAGATGCGGCATTGGCAAAAGGTGTGATGTTTGGCTCACCTTTATTCGAACTATACGACGAAACCAACAAGCAGTTATTTCGAGACAATGTCAGTGTTGGAACAGTACCAGCGTATTGGAAGTACAACACTCGCATCACTGAAGCCTATACATTCGATACGACTGATGAGGCCGTGGAATTTGCTGAAGAAAACGACTGGGAAGTGCACGGCCACCCACTCGTTTGGGGCAGCGATAAACATATACCAGATTGGGTTTTAAACAAACCAACCTCTGAAGCTGAGGCAATAATGCTTGATCACATACGTACTGTTGCAGGTCGCTATAAGGGTCGCATTGATGCCTGGGATGTGGTCAATGAAGCTATAGAAGACGACGGCTCGTATCGTAATAGCGTATGGCATAGGGCTATGAATCGCGATTTTATCGTCAAGGCATTTACTGAGGCTAAGAAAGCAGACCCAGGTGCTGTTTTGTTGTACAACGACTATGGTATCGAAACCAATGCTGCAAAATTTAATGCAGTAAAAAACATGCTGGGCTGGGCTGTCTCACGCGGTGCGCAAGTAGACGGTTTGGGCTGGCAACTTCATGCAGATGTCAATGAGGTGTTAGATGCCGGTTTTCCACTCACTCAAAGAATGCAGGAAATATCTGCAATGGGTTTGGATAATTATGTGACTGAACTGGATATACGAATTCCTGAAAACTCCGAGTTTTGGCTCGAACGCCAAAAAGAAGCCTACAATAAAGTAGCTACCATTTTCCTGCGCAACTCGACACGAGGAAAATATTTTCAAACCTGGGGGCTAACCGATAAACATACCTGGTGGGATAACTTTCAGCCTGAAAATGCTCCCTATCAACCGTTACCCTTTGATCGCAATTATCAGAAGAAACCTGCCTATTGGGGTTTGTTCGAAGCCTTTAACGTCAGCGTAGACGTTAAAGACAGTTTAACCGGGGAGTTACGCATAAGAAACCTTTGGTCAAACACTTACTTGCATCAAAACTATGCCTACCCTGGGTCTCAAACATCACTATTAAGTTTAAGACCAGGGTGGTACAGCCAGCGGTGGAATATTGAGACAAGTGATGCAGGCACCTATCGCTTACGCAGTAGCTGGGGTCGCCATTATCTGAACAATACTGGCGACTATGATGATGCACCAGTCCAGGTTTACACGTTGAACTCAAGTTGGTCGAGTCAGCAATGGCAAATAGAGAAAGTTCAAAACAACATATACCGATTAAAAAATCGCTGGACTGGCCGTTATCTGCATACGGGTGATCAGTACAATGTAACTACTTACCCTTTAAACAGAGACTGGTGGAGCCAGCTTTGGGTTTTTGAGTACATCAGCGGCGTATCATTGAAGCGGTGAATGATCCTACTCCACGAGTAGATTCATCAGGCCCAAAGGTGTTGAGGATTAGTCGTGTTGGATCTAGACGGTCAACATATATCACGCCTGTTAGAGATGAATTATCCCATAAGAACTCAATGTTTAAATATTGAGTCGAAGTTTCAGCGAGGCTGGCAGTACCACTCATTGGCACGCTCTGAAATTCATTGAACTGAGTGAAGCCAACAACATCACCGGTATTTGCAATGGTCATCTCTAATGTGAGGTTGCAATCCTCAGCACAAATCGATGATTTTGAAATCCAATCACCAGCAACACTATCCAATGAAACGGATGATACATCGTTCTCGGTAGCAAATGTCATTGAAAAATCGCCACCCTCGCCTGTGTGATTTATCTGTTGGCCATCATTTTCGACTGACAAATTGTAAGTAATAGTGTCTGAAATGTTTGTGTCGGTATCCGACGGACTATCACCAAACAATGTAAATGAATCCGCAAACGCAGGATTATCACTGTCACTATGGAAAAAGCGCTCTAAAGTACCAGAAGCAGGTCCAAATACCGTTTCGTATTGACCACTACCATTTGCACTCAAGGCAAATATATTTTCATTCACGTCGACGATCATCACACCTTCACCATGATTGTTGTTGCCAAACCAGACACCAGCAATAGTGCCCGAAGGTGTAATAACGCCTCCATCGGTTGAACCAGCGTCTGCCATACCTGAATCAGCTGTGCCTGTATCAACTGCGCCTGTGTCCGCCGCGCCAGAATCGGCTGTGCCATTGTCAACTGTGCC
>CAYTJF010000073.1:0-22130 GCA_964437945.1 uncultured Granulosicoccaceae bacterium | reverse complement strand
CGTGCATAACCAAAAGTCGGCCCACTTGTATGTCGTGCGCAACCTCGCCGAGTTTGAGTTGCACTGATTCTCTTTTCGCTAACCTTACGCCAAAGCCTTGGCGTTCCTGAATGTAGGTGTTCGCTATTTCCATGCAACGCTTGGCTAGCCCTAGCCAGCGCATGCAGTGGGTTAAGCGGGCAGGGCCTAAGCGCATCTGGGTTACTTTACAGCGACTGATTGGCTTCTTGGTAGAATGGGGCACAAGCGGTGAGTGGTAGTCCAAGCCCGCCACGTTCAACACTACACTGCGGTGCCCATAGCCCAGCTGCTTAGGCTTTACTGCGAACAGATTCTAACAGGTCGAGGTTTATGTTCTCGTGTGCATCGTAGTTGTCGCTGGATGCTTCCAGCGGTAACACTTCGTTGTCTATAAAATCGCGCACCTGTAAACGCAGTGCTTCGTGTTTATCGCTTAGAGAAAAATCCATTGTCGTTCCTGATTTAGTTAAGCCAGACCGGCAACCAGATGCCTGCCGTCAACCAGAATAATGGTGCCTGTCATATAGGCACTTTTGTTTGAAGCCAATAGCAACAGTACGCCTGTTAAGTCATCCAGTTCGCCGACTCGACGGACAGGGATGCGCTTAACAATTCTTTTTCCTGCATCGCTGGTAAGAAAGCCTTCGTTTATCTTTGTGTCAAAGTAGCCTGGTGCGATAGCGTTAACACGAATGTTGTGACGTGCCAATTCCAATGCCATGACTTTAGTCATCTGAACCACGGCGGCCTTGCTCACCGATTAGCTCCCAACCCCTGGCATAACATCAAGACCAAGAATTGAAGCAATGTTGATAACGCCACCAGCTTTTCCAGCATCAACTATCTGTTTGCAAATTATCTGAGACACATGCCAAACGCTGTTTGATCAACCCCAAAAACAGTTTCAGTGTCTTCGTTGCCAGCCTCGAGAAATCGTGCTGGTCGTGCGATTCCGGCGTTGTTTACAAGAATATCCGGAGTGCCAATTTTTTTTGCCATTTGAGCAAGTGTTTGGCTTGTGGTGGGGCGATCGTATACATCCAATTCCAATACGTGAGTAGTACCACCATTAGCTTGAATCTCGGCAGTTAATGCGTCCAGCCTGTCTTTTCGTCGCGCTGCCAGCACAACGTGCGCGCGTGCATCGGCTGAGCATGTTGTAAATTGCAGCCCCAGACCGGATGAAGCGCCAGTGATCAGTGCGATTTTACCGCTTAGTTCAAATTAGTCATTTGCCAAAGTTGGCGTGGTGTTTTGATTCATACCTGGTTTAAATACCCCGGTTCGTGTGTACACTGAACTACCAACAAAAACGAGTACCTGGCCATGCCCAAACAGCGTCGGTTTATTCAATGCGATGTGTTTAGTGACCATCCTACCAAAGGCAACGCCTTAGCCGTAGTACTAGATTCAGACGGCTTGAGTGAGGAAGCCATGCGCTCCTTCGCGGCCTGGACTAACCTTGCAGAAACCACATTCTTGTTCCCACCTGATGATCCAGGTGCCGATTATCGTGTTCGTATTTTAACCCCAACGCGAGAAATGCCATTTGCCGGCCACCCCACGCTGGGAAGCTGCGCCGCTTGGTTACATGTTGGTGGCAAGCCAAAACAGCCCGGTATAGTGCGTCAGGAGTGTGGAGTTGGTATTGTTGAAATAGACGTTTCATCAGACATTCCGGCATTTATAGCACCTCCTACCAGCATCTCCGAGATGCCTGCGCTCAGGTTCTCTGAATTGACGACCAAGCTTGGTATCAATCCCGATCAGGTTGTGCGCTATGCAGTTTTAAATAATGGGCCTGAGTGGCATGCGTTTGAATTACAGACCGCTGCACAGGTGCTGGCAGTAGACTCATCTAAAGTGAAATACCCAGGCGAAGAAAGTATTGGTTTGATTGGCCCGCATAAGCCTGGTTCGGAGTGTGACTTTGAAGTTCGTATGCTAGCGCCATCAAGTGGTATGAGTGAGGACCCAATTACCGGTTCGCTTAACGCTGCCCTGGCACATTGGCGGCTGCATAACAAGGAGCTTGATAAAAAAACCCTCATTGCACAAGGCACCACTATTGACCGACACGGTCGTGTTCACATAGTGCCCAGCAGTGACGTTCCTGGGCAGGCGAGTATTGGTGGACACACAAACATACTCATTGATGGAACCGTATTGCTTTGATGCTTTTCAGGTCTAAACACTCTATTTTGCACTCAATTTGCATGACGTCTACGATGTGAAAACATGAGAGAATTTGAAAGCAATAGTCTTTGGAGTTCATTAGAATGAAAGCAAAAATCACCGAACAAGTTGCTCAGGTCATTGAACACTATCCGCCGAAAGCCAAATCCGTATTTAATAATGTTAGAAAAATCGTCATCAGCGCAGCGAAAGAATCAGGCGGACTGGATAACACAACAGAGACATTAAAGTGGGGAGAACCGAGTTATCTTGCTGATGGTGGTAGTACGGTTCGTATGAAGTGGACCGAAAAAGAACCCGACCAGTTTTCTTTGTATTTTAATTGCAATTCTATTCTGGTGGAAACCTTCAAAGAGCTATACCAGAATGAATTTACGTTTGATGGTAATCGCGCAATATCGTTTCCATTGAATGCCAAACTGCCTGATGCTGCATTAAAGCACTGCATAGTCATGTCAATGCAATACCATAAATTAAAAAAACTGCCCCTATTGGGTAACTAATTAGTGCCCATCCTAGAATTCGTAAGTGCCTGAACGGGCGATATTTTCCAGACGACAGATGTAAAAAATCCTCTTGATGTTGGTATGTTTGAGTTACGAAGCTTAAACACACACCAAGAGGATTAGCGTATGCGAGAAACTCACGACGCTCAGATTAGTATATTCGAATGCTATGCAGAACACGAGCTTGGGCAGCAGCTGCATGAGCTATCGATAGACTCACTGTGCATTGACAGTACCGTTGTGTTAAGCAATATCCATGCGCCGAGTGACAGCCAGTTGCTCAATGATGGCATCCGCGTGCTGAGTCGGATGATGGTAATGAGCACGTACCAGCATCAGAGAAAATATTCAGTCTGTCTGAGTTCGTCGTTCTCGTTAGGTGTAGATGACCACCGATTCTCGTAGTCATAGACCTCATCGCTGGATCAATGGCTGGGCGTCCCTGATGCTCATTACGATAGCGCTGATCAAAGGCGGATAAATCCGCCTTTTCTTCGATCAAGTAATGAATCGTGTGTTCGATGGTGCCGGGAAGAATTTGATCTTCAAAATTAACCACCACCATCGCGTCTTGGTGATAGTCGTAAGGGATAAAGTTCAGCATAACTTGCATCCAATTCGCTAATGCATGATTTTATCGTGTATACAGGCTCAAACAGGTTTTTCTACAGCCTCAACATCACCCGTAACTTGCAGTTAAATTTTCACGACTGGAGCGCCAGCGCAGTAAGCAAAAAGTCAATCTGTCGAGTTCATTGTGTAATTAGGCATTTGGCGCTTTTATAGCAACTGGGTCCGACCGCATAACATAGGTGGTCGATTCTATCTAACGATAATAATGCCATTTCATTTACTGATTGCTCGCGATGCACTCGCCCGAGTCAAATCGGGCAGAAGTTAGGGATATTTCGGTAGTTGGTGACATGTCAAGGGTTATAACAATAGACCTGTGTTCTCACCTCATTGGAGTTTATCTGAACAGTGCAGGAATACGATCTGTCTTCTGCGGTTGCATTTACCGGAACAAAATCAGATGTAGAGCAAGCTCCACCAGTTGCGACTAACTCAGCACCGCCAGGCGAGCTTGGGCAGAAGGCCGTACATGCCTCGCCAGCCGCTAGGTTTCCACAGGTTACCGAGTATACGCCTGGTGATTGACCACCGCCAATACCTGCTTCATATCGCACTCGTACTTGGGGTGAAAATTGGTTGGAGAACAATGAGGCATCTTGATTAAACGAAACAACGCTGTAGTTTCCAGTAAACTCCAATGGATATTCAATGGAATCCCTAACTGTGGCGATGTAGGTCAGTGGGGTGTCGAGTAGCCCTCCGCGCTCGGTTCTATCTGTAAAGTAGATATTGTATCCGGCTGCATTCTCCACGGCATCCCATATAAGTAAGTCCCCTTCAACACGAACATTTTCGGGGTTCGGGAAATCCGGAGGAACGTTGTTACCGAATGGCTGAGCACTGGCCGACGACATTGCACCAAATAAGAAAAGGATGGCTGCAGCCGCTACTTTATGAATGTTGTGCATTATGCGTTTTCCGTGAAGTTAAACCATGGTTGTGAACAAAGTCTCTAAGTATTTTCCCACAAACCAATCCGGTATATCCTGGCAGGATAAGGTAATAGTACCGTGTGACCCCTATAAATTGTCGATCTGCAAAACTTTGTTATGCGCCTTTTCTTGAACGCGCTGAGTCCAATAGACGATCAACATCCAAATACAGCCCCGGCGAACCCGCGTTACTAGTCATTAAATGCGAAACGCGTTGTATCCAAATATAAGCAGTGCCCATTGCCAATTTCTATTTTAATATCGCCATCATCAGCATGCGTTGTTATTAGATAAACAAGTAATTTGTCTTATTAAAATCAAATTCATCAACGAATGCAGAATATTAGCAGTGTAGGAGACTCGCTAGTAGGCCTAACAACCTCTGTCAGAGACGGTTGCGCTCTACGTGTGTTCCGAGTTACTGGGTGTTGCGCGTAGAGCGCAATTGTTCGCTGCACGGTACTGTTAGACGTGCGTTCGCTCATCTTAACAAACGTGCTCTCCTGATCCGTTGCAGAAGTCATGCTATGCGAATATGTTGCGAAAATACAGCCACAGACACTGCTTATATCAATCTACACATGTGTAGTGCGCAACAATGCCAAGAGGGTGGGTCTTTTTTGATTCTGGATAAAAATTTAGGCTCAGTCGAGTATGTGTAGGCTTGAGTGGCCAGAGCAGTTACCACAAAGTTGTGTAATGTTATTCAACAGCAAATGACGCTTGCTCTAAAACAAGCATAACCCACATTACTAGAACAATCACAAACGCAAGCCAGAATGCAAGCATCCGATGCACTACATTATTATAAGTTAGATGAATAAATGCGTGGAAACACCGGGAACTAACAAAACCCCATGCCAATAGCAGAGCCATGGGGCTTTGTACGTGAAGCGAAATAAAAAGTATCGAAACAGCATAAAACAGAACAGGTATTTCAAACATATTATTGAAACAACGTGTCGTTCGAATGACCATCTCCGGCACATCGTCGCTTTGCATAAGTCTGTAGTATTTAATTTTTACTGAGCCACTTTTTACACTTTTAATCCTACAAACAACCGCCAGTACACCCACTATCGCAGTAAGAAGAACCATTGCAAACATCGGATAGAGCATCTCGATCACCAGTAGCGTTTGAATGTTAGTAGCATGAACATTTTTTTAACCTCATAGAGCAATATTAATTTGCTCGATGTCTTCAGCCTTAGCGAAGCGTAAATGACGACTACTGGCCAAGCAGCATTCAAAAAAGAACACCTTTAAATTAATTCAACTAGTACGTCTAACAACAACAAGCAGACAGCAAAGTGTCATCTCACATCACATTGACAACATCCTCAGTATACCAACGACATAACCATGTAAGAGGTGGTGGCAACACTCTTCATGCGATGTATCGCTATTGTGAAGCTTACAGTAATCAAGCTAATTCAAATAGATGGCACTAAATGAGCATAAGCCTGAACTGCAAAATGTTTGCGTGTTAACACGAATCGACCCTGTAGCCCATTCAAAGCTCACTAAACTGATGTTAAATATATTTGACTATGCTTGTGCCCATCATTAATCAATAACGGGTGAGTGCTCTTATGTCGAATAACTTTAAGGCGGTTATTTTTTGTTCCATTGGTTTACTGCTTTTATTTGCCTGGCATTTTGCGACGGTGTTTGGCATCGTGGGTAGTGCGCCGCAAACTCGGTCGGAGTTGTTTGTGCGTTTTAGCCTTTTTGTGGCTGCGTTTTTAATTTCGAGCGTAGTATCGTTTATCTTTATTGCTAAAAAAGAAGACGGCATAAAGCCGGATGAGCGTGAGGAGCAAATTGGTCTAAGAGTAGAGCGCAATAGCATTTTCGTTCTCTACGCTGGAATGATTTGTTTAATGTGGTTTGTGTTTACACCTATGGAACCAATGCAGGTAGCCAATGCAATATTAGGTATCATATGTATTGCTGAGGCATTCAAGATTGCCATCGGTCTTAAATATCTACGTATCGGTAAGCAAAGTTGACCAAATCTCCACCCATAACAAATAAAGTTCGAGAGTTTCGCGAAGCTAATGATCAGATGAGCCAGGCGGCACTTGGTAAGGCGATTGGTGTGACTCGGCAAACGGTTATTGCCATAGAGCAGGGTCATTATTCGCCGAGTCTTGAGAGTGCTTTTCGGATTGCTCGTTTATTCGATGTTGGTATTGAAGATGTATTCGGGTGGGAAGGCGACACCTGATAGCAAATATTCGAATTTGCTTTATTTAAGCGGGCGATATCTTGGCATAGCTACAGTACTTATAAAGCTTGAATTAATTAAGTTATGAATAAAACTCCAGATTATCAATCATTAATCGATCAAGAAGTATGGGATTTTATTGAGCATGCTGATCGATTTTACCCGGCTGATGCGGTCCAAAAATCCATTGATGAACAGCGTGCCATCTATACCGCTATGTGCCGTGAATTCTCTAATGGGCATCCGAATGGAGTTGTAGCCAGTGATGAAGTGGTAGAGACACGTGAACACAAGGTTCCAGTTCGGCGATATGTGCACAGTAACAACAACGATGATTCATACATTATCTATATGCACGGTGGTGGATTTGTTGTTGGCGATCTTGACAGCCATGACGATGTTTGTGCTGAACTGTGCGCCACAACGGGCTTGGGTGTCACTTCCATCGACTATCGTTTGTCTCCTGAGCACAAGCATCCTGCGGCCTTCAATGATAGTTTAGCTGTAGTTCAATTTGAGGCACAGCGCTTAGGTGTGCCGTTGCTTCTTTGTGGAGACAGTGCAGGCGGGAACCTGTGCGCGGCGGTTTCGCACCGATTGCGATCAACTGAAAAGCCTAGCCCGGTTTTTGCTCAAGTGCTTATCTACCCGGCATTGGGTGGTGACCCGGACACAGGTTCATACCTTGTCCACGCTAACGCACCACAGTTCACTCGAGACGATGTTTTGTTTTATTTACGTGTGCGTGTCGATGGCTCACCTCCTACAAACGATGTCAGTTATGCACCGCTGCATGACGACAACTTTGCCAACTTGCCAAAAACGTTTGCGGTGAGCGCTGAATGCGACCCGGTGGCCGATGATGGGCGCTTGTATTGTGAGGCAATTAGAAAAGCCGGTGGTAATGCAACCTGGCGAAATGAGGCAGGCTTAGTGCATGGTTACTTGCGTGCACGGCATACAAGTAGTCGGGCAAAAGCCAGTTTTAAAGCTATAACCGATCAGTTAAGTGAATTTGCCAGAAGTTGCAAAGCAACGTAAGCAGACGTGTTTGCCCTGCATTATTAAAAAAACATTCGCCCAAAATACAAACTTTTGTACAGCACGATTAAACAGGCCAACGTTCAATACACAACGCTCCATACAATCCGATTAAATAAACTCACGCTTAATAGTGTCCGAATAATCTTGTTCGAAAATAATTTCATTGTTGTTGTAGGCAGTAAGTTTTGCCGTTATATAAAAATGTGTAGCATCACATCGGGCTTGTATGCTGGCATCGGTTCTCCAATGCCAATCGTCCCGGCCACCGGTTTGTTCCCATTGAATATCACCACTGGCAGACAACGGATCGTCCGGTTTTATAGACCAGCGTTCTGAGACGACGCTACCGTTAATTAATCCGTGGTGACGATCTTTGAATTCTCCGAAATCGTTATGTATTAGTGTGAGATGCTCATTGGTCTTGTCGTCGAACACATCGTCGCGTGTTGAACTTGCCGGGCGCAACGTATCCGCCTGCCATTCAGGTGAGCGTTCCGGTGGCTCGAATGCAACGGGTATTTCATCCTGGCCTGTTTTGATCGGTAGATGCAGGCAACCTTTTGAAAGGCTTAGTGTGGCAGACTCTGGCGATGGCCATACAAATGGCCAATAAGTGGTAGACAACGAAACTCGCAGGCGATGACCTTCAGGCAACCGATAAGCAATTTGATCAAGCGCAAACTGCGTTGTGAATTCTACTCCGGGTGTGAGCGGTGACGGCGTGGCAAAAGATTCCCGATGGGCAAGATTGAACACGCCCATGGTGATCAGGGCAGATGTGCCATCGGGTCGAAGGTCGCACAGTCGCACTGCGATAATGGCTTTTGGTTTATCCGATGTAAGTGTTAACTCAATGGTGGGTGCACCGATAATCTCCAATGTTTCATCAAGCGCAATTGAGTTAACGCAAGTGGACAATTCATCGTCTGCTTGTTGGTTATCAGGCAACTCCGGGCCATAGGTAAACGGGAAATACTCACCTGCTGTTGAGCCACAGGTTTGGGCGGTTGACACCACTAGTTTGCAACTACCGGATTCACTTTCAAGCGCTGCATTACCTTTATCACCAATTAAATAGAATGCCTGATCAGTAATATTTGGTGACGGCAGGCAGGGTTCACCAATCCAGCACCCTGGTCGTTCATCCAGCCAGCGCGCCGGTGAAACACTGTCCATTAACCAAACGCGGTAATCAGCGTCGTCTTCAACACCTGTGTCTTTATTCTTTAACCAGTGGTCCCACCAGCGCAGTGATTCCTGTAAAAAACCAATAGCCGGTTGTGGTGCAGCATAATGTGGGTATTTATGAATCCACGGTCCAACAATGCCTTTAACTGGTGAGTCAATATTCTCTACCAGGTGTGCAATGGTGTTGCGATAACCATCGTGCCATCCGCCAACTGATAGCACGGCGGCTTTAATCGCAGAGTAATCCTCACAAACTGAACCGTGTTGCCAATACGCATCGCGTGATTGGTGTTGCAACCAGGTGGATGCCAGAAAGGGCATGTTATCCAGTCGTTGCTCCCACATCTCCATCCATTGATCACCAACCAGGGCGGGGTCGGGTGGGCGCGAAGAATAGGACAACATATTTGCCGACCAGCCAATATTCTCGGTAAGCAGGCAGCCACCTTTATAGTGAATATCATCAGCAAAGCGATCGACTGTGGAACACACAGTGATAATCGCTTTAAGCTCGGATGGTTGCATGGCTGCTACTTGCAAGGAATTAAACCCACCCCATGAAATGCCCATCATGCCAACGTTACCCGTACACCAATCCTGTTCTACAGCCCACTTGATCACCTCGCACGCATCTTGTAGTTCCTGGGCCAAGTATTCATCTTCCATTAAGCCTTGCGACTCGCCGTTGCCACGCATATCCACTCTTATGCAGGCATAGCCGTGTGCGGCAAAGTAGGGATGAGTGATTTCGTCGCGATGGATTGTGCCGTCACGTTTGCGGTAGGGCAGGTGTTCGATAATGGCAGGTACTGGGTGTGTTGATGCGTTATCCGGCATCCAGATACGGGCCGATAGGCGACAGCCGTCCGACATAACGATACCGACGTTGGGGTCTTCAACCAATGAATCGTAAGGCTTTGCGTTTGTTGTCATAAATTAACTTGTTAAATCAATAGGCATAAAAAAACCGGTAGCGCCCAAGCCCTACCGGTTTTTTGTATTTCACACGTGTCGCTGCATTGTCACGTCCCGCAAGCAATGCGGTTCGCGCAATACTGCGCACGTTTTACATGATGCCTTTTAAGCAAACCACCAGCGTTCAGCAATCTTGTTGCCATCGTTCTGCCAGTTTGCAGCAACGTTTTCACCATGCGTGAGTTCCTTTGCGTGAGCGTGAATATGGTTTGCCCACATAGCAACAATGGCACCACCGTCGTCATGCAGCAGTTGCTGGGCTTCAAAATATTGCGATTCACGTTTTGCATCATCGGTTTCAGAACGCGCAGCAATAACCACTTCATTGAAACGTTTCGCATCATCGGTTTCCTTCCAGCTGGTATCGTTCCATTCCGTATCGGCTGTGTACGCTGATGAATACATCCAATCCTGGGTTGGTCTTCCACCCCAGTAACAGGCACACCAGCCTTTTTTGTTCCACACATTAGACCAGTAGCCATCTTTGGGTTCGCGAACCACTTCAATCTCAATGCCTGCCTCTTTAGCAGATGCTGCGACAAGCTGTGCTGCATCAACCGCACCTGGAAATGCCGCATCAGATGTTGATAACTGAATAGGACCTGAGTGCCCGGACGCCTTGTAGTGCTCTGCTGCTTTCTCAGGATTGAACTCGCGTTGCTCAATGCCGGTGTTCAGGAACGGCATAGCACCGGATACTGGAATATCGTTACCGGCAACGCCATGACCCAGCAGAATTTTATCAACCAGTTCCTGACGCTTGATCGCGTATTTCAATGCCAGACGCAAATCACGATTACCAAATGGCTCAATGTCCAGACGCATTGGGAAAGTATAATGTTGGGTACCAGTGGTCTCCAAAATATTCAGGTTCGGTGCGCGAGCAAGCAGGGCAACTGTTTTAGGATCAACCGTGTCGATAACATCGGCATCACCGTTCATCACCGCATTTTGCCGAGCTGTAGTGTCGAGGATAGACAACAATTCAATTTCGTCGAAGTGTGCTGCACCTTCTTTCCAGTAATTAGGGTTACGCTTGGACACTGCACTAACACCCGGTTCGAACTTGTCGAGAATATAACCACCGGTGCCGACACCGGATAATGCATCGATTGCACCGTCTTCGGACGGTTGAATGACCAGGTGATAGTCACTGACAATGTAAGGGAAATCGGCATTGCCGCCTTCGAGTTCGAAGATAACCCGATTGTCGCCATCTTTTTTCATATCGGTTATGGCAGTTAACAAACCCTTAGCTGCAGACTTCGAGTTCTCATCGCGATGATAGTTAAACGTGGCAATAACATCATCGGCAGTTAAAGTTTTGCCGTTATGAAATTCCACACCTTCACGCAAATTGAAAATCCATGATTTTGCGCCGTCGCCTGGTTCAAAACTTTCGGCCAGTTCGCCCATCAATTTTCCATCACTGCCAACTTCTGTGAGATGGTTGCCGTACGTATAGTGCAATGCTTGGGTAAAGCCATTTTCAGAGGTACCGGGGTCAAGTGTATCGGTGGTGGACCCATAGCCAAGACCTTGACGTAATTTCCCACCTTTAACCGGTGTTGCAGCAATGGCATCGGTTGCTAACGTTAATGCCATTGGCAAGGTAGCCCCAGCTGCTATTGCTGTCATGATGAAGTGACGTCGCGAGATTTTCCCGGCGGTCAGTTGATCTGCGTGATTTAAAATGACTTCTTTTTTCAATGTCCTGTTCCCCATGCGGAAATTTGGTTGGAAATTCGGTCTCAGTGCTAAAATTTATAAGTAGAAGATGAGCCCTAACGTGGCCTTAAAAGTACCACATTCGAGCAAATTCTCGAAATTTGGTCCGAATGCGGTAAGCAAACCACATTTGATCCAGTTGGAAATGTTTGTATACTGGTCAAAAATTATAAAGGCATTACAACCGCTTGCACCCGATTTTCCTCACCATCATCAAGCGCCTGGCGTTGGGCTTGGTCACATTGTTTGTTGTTTCGGCGATCATTTTCAGCTCGGTCACACTGTTACCGGGCGACTTTGGCGAGGCTGTACTTGGCCAGGCCGCAACCGAAGAAACCGTGGCGGCATTTCGTGAAGAGCTTGGATTGGATAAACCGGCCGTACTACGATACTTCGATTGGGCGGGAGCGGTTTTAAAGGGTGACTTAGGTACTTCATTCTCTGGTCGCTCGGCATCGGGGGTAGACCGATCGCGTTCAGTGGCTGAAATGATTTGGCCGCGATTAAAGAATACGCTGTTTCTGGCAGGGGTAACAGCAATAATAGCAGTGCCATTAGCCATTATACTTGGTTTGTCTGCTGCACTTTATCGCAACACCTGGTACGACCGCAGCATTAATGCAACCACGCTTACTACCATTTCAATGCCGGAATTTTTTGTCGCCTATGTGCTGATTCTGGTGTTGTCTTCGCTGTGGAAAATGTTTCCGTCTTTGGCAACGGTAGACCCGGGTATGTTGTTGGGTGAACGTCTTTACCGCATTGCGTTACCGGCTTTCACCCTGACGCTGATCATTGTCGCCCATATGATGCGCATGACTCGCGCCGCCATTATCAACTTGTTGGCAAGCCCTTATATAGAGATGGCTCGTTTAAAAGGGGCGTCTCGCTCGGAAATTATTCTCAAACATGCGCTACCTAATGCGTGGGCACCGATTGCAACGGTTGTGGCGTTCAATCTTGCCTATCTGGTTGTTGGTGTAGTGGTGGTTGAAGTGGTATTCGTGTATCCGGGGGTTGGTCAGCTGATGGTTGATTCGGTTACCTCGCGCGATATTCCCGTGGTACAAGCGTGCGCTTTGATCTTCGCTGGCACCTATATCATTTTAAATTTGATCGCCGATGTTATTGGCATAGTGTCTAACCCAAGGCTTTTGCACCCCAGATGAGTGACCCTGCATCATCAAGTGACTACACGGCGTCGTCTGAAGTTGGGTCGGTGCGCAAACGTCGTACTCGTCGTGAGCGTTGGTGGTTGGCGTTAAAAAAAGCACCTGTCTCCGCATGGTTCGGCATGTTGGTTATCGCAGGCTATGTGTTTGTAGCTGTGTTTGCACCGCTACTGGCACCGTATGGAGAAGCGGAGATTTTCACTACACCATTCGCGCCCTGGGATGAGACCCATCAACTTGGTACAGATCAAATAGGCAGAGATATTCTGACCAGAATGATATACGGTGCGCGCAACACCATGGGTATTGCGCTGGTAACGACGTTGTTATCGTTCTTGATAGGTGGCGGGCTTGGGCTGATCGCCGCCATTAATCGCTCCTGGCTCGATCAACTGCTAAGCCGTACAACTGATGTCATCATGGCCATACCCAGTTTGATATTCGCACTCATGTTGCTGTCCATATTCAAACCAAGCGTTGTCAGTCTGATTTTTATCATTGCCGTGCTGGATAGTACTCGCGTATTTCGCTTAACGCGATCTGTTGCCATTAACGTTGTTGTGATGGACTATGTTGAAGCTGCAAGACTTCGTGGTGAAAAATTAAGCTGGATAATGCGTCATGAAATATTGCCAAATATCATGCCACCGCTTGTGGCTGAGTTCGGCTTACGATTTTCGTTTGTGTTTCTAACCATTGCATCGCTGTCTTTTCTGGGTGTGGGTATTCAACCACCGACTGCCGACTGGGGTTCCATGGTTCGTGAAAATGCATCGTTGATACAGTTTGCGCAATACGACTTCAAGGCGGGTATCACTCCATTGTTGCCAGCGGCGGCCATTGGTTTACTAACCGTTGCTGTGAATTTTGTGGTTGACTGGTTCCTGCATAAATCGAGTGGATTGCGCGATGAGCACTGATAGCCTGTCGGACAATCGGGCCAATAATGCATCGGGTGTAAACGCATCAGGTGATAATGCGTCAGATGGTAATGCGCAGAGCAATGGCACGCAAAGTACCTTACTCGATATGCGCAACATTCATATAGAAGGTTTCTCTGATGAGCAATGGCATCCGATTATTAAAGGTGTAGACCTGGCTTTAAAGCGTGGTCAAATCATGGGCCTTATCGGCGAGTCGGGTGCCGGTAAGTCAACGCTTGGATTGGCGGCGATGGGTTTTGTTCGAGCTGGTTGTCGATTTACCCAAGGCGAAGTTAACTTTGATGGTAATGACTTACTTAAATTAAAAGATGCGCAAAAGCGCATCTTGTGGGGTACCCGGATTGCCTATGTTGCTCAATCTGCGGCGGCGGCGTTTAATCCTGCACATCGGTTGATTGATCAGACCATTGAATCTGCGAACCGAAGTGGACTGCGACCCGATGCGGAAAGCCGACAAGATGCTGTGGGGCTTTTCGAATCGCTGCACTTGCCTGAACCGAGTACGATCGGACAGCGTTATCCGCATCAAGTTTCTGGTGGTCAGTTGCAACGTGTGATGACTGCCATGGCAATGTCAGCGCGACCGGACCTCATCATTTTTGATGAACCGACAACCGCGTTAGATGTTACAACGCAAGTGGAAGTATTGGCATCCATGCGCGAAATTGTCGAGCAGCACAATGCAGCGGCTATTTACATCACGCACGACCTGGCTGTGGTTGCGCAAATGGCCGATGTAATCAAAGTGCTCCGGTTTGGCGAAGAGGTTGAGCAGTCAGAAACACGCACTATGCTCAGTGCGCCTAAGCAGGCCTACACTCGCTCCTTGTGGTCAGTTCGTTCACTGGAAAAGCCTGAAGAAAAAGGTGAAGACATCGTTTTGTCCATGCAGAATGTGCACGCTGCGTATGGTCGTGTTCCAGTGTTGCATGGTGTAAATATTAATTTACCCAGAGGCAAAACAGTGGCGATTGTTGGTGAATCAGGCTCTGGAAAATCGACAGCTGCTCGTGTTATTACCGGACTACTGCCACCAAGTAAAGGTGAAGTGTTGTTTAACGGTACACCATTGCCGGCAGACCTTAAAGATCGAACGCCAGAGCAGCTACGTCAAATCCAGATGATCTATCAGATGGCTGACACGGCGATGAACCCGCGCCAAACCGTTGAACAAATTATCGGCCGGCCCATCGAGCTTTATCATGATCTACGTGGGGCGGAAAAGGCGGCTCGCATTGCTGAGCTGTTGGAAATGATTGAGCTCGATGAAACGTTTCTTGATCGCTTGCCATCGGAGCTCTCCGGTGGTCAGAAGCAGCGTATTTGTATTGCTCGCGCATTGGCGGCAAACCCTGACGTTATTATTTGTGATGAAGTGACCTCGGCGCTTGACCAGATTGTTCAGGAAGGTATTTTGAAATTGTTGCTGCGTTTACAACAGGAGTTTGGTATCAGCTATTTGTTTATCACACACGATATTGCTACGGTAAAAGCAATCTCAGACGAGATAGTAGTGATGTATCAGGGAGAGGTGGTAGAGCAGGGGCTTAAGAGCGAGATACTCTCACCTCCGCATCCGGAATACACCGAGCTGCTGTTATCATCGGTGCCGGAGATGGACCCTGATTGGCTTACCGGGTTGCTTGATTCACGATCCAGTTAAATCTGCTGGACTACTTTGACGTGTGATTTAGTCGTATATGAGCCGCATATGTTGCGCCGCAGGTATCACTGAATTGTGATGCGAGTTGCAAGGATGGGTAATTTGAGATTGTTCTGGCGTGTGTAACCTTACGATTGCAAAACAGTGGTAGTGCTATGAGAGATTTTCTCGTAGTCTGTCCATTCTGCCATTCGGATTTTATCCTATGACATTCCAAAAACAGCAAGCAGAGTATTTTCATTCACTACATGTTTCCGGTAAACCGGTAGTGCTGTTCAATATTTGGGATGCTGGCAGTACCAAGGCGGTAACTGCCTCGGGGGCTAAAGCTCTTGCGACCGGTAGTGCACCTGTTGCCATGGCTCAAGGATATGATGACGGAGAAATCATACCGCTTGCGCAAGCGTTGCAAAATGTACAGCGCATTGTTGCGTCGACAGATTTGCCGGTTACGATGGATTTGGAAGGTGGATATGGTGCCGGCCCTGAGACGGTCGCCGAAACTGTGTCACAGGCCATGAGTAAAGGCATCGTCGGCTTCAACTTCGAAGACCAGGTTGTTGGCACAGCTGAGCTTTACCCTGTCGATGTGCAAGCCGAACGTGTGGCTGCTGCCAGAACGGCTGCAAGTGAAAATGATGTGCATGGGTTTGTTAATGCACGCACCGATATTTTTTTAAAAGCTAAGCCAAATACGCACAACCAAGACATGCTTGATGAGGCCATAGCGCGGGCTGCAGCCTACGAGCAAGCTGGTGCCGACGGTTTCTTCGCACCAGGTCTTGCCGATGAAAAGCTGATCAAAACCTTGTGTAGCGAAGTGAACTTGCCAGTCAACATCATAGCACTGCCCCATGTTCCGCCCAATAACGTGTTGGCCGCAGCAGGCGTTGCGCGTATCAGCTATGGGCCGGTACCTTATCGGCAAATGATGAAGTCGTTGGAAACGGCAGCGGCCGACGCCCTGGCGTTTTAGACTTGCATTCGAATGAGCATTGAAAAAAATTCAGACAAATCACCAAGCCGGTTTGCGAAGCAGTGGAACTATCGCCCCTCGGTGCCCATTAATACCTCGCCACTGTTCCAGCTGCCTATAAAACCTATAAGTATTGCACGATGGTTTATCAACCGTTGGTTTGTTTTTGGAGAAAATCTGATACTGGTCGGATTGGCAACGCTTACCTGGTTTTTCTTTCAGCCGCCACTGGAACAAACCAAAACGTTTGCGTTTGACTGGATTGCCAAAATGTACTTGCGTAACTTTATCCTGATTAGTGTGGTTGCAGGTGTTGCGCATTATTGGTTGCATACCCGAAAATCTCAGGGAAATAAGCTTAAATTTGATGTGCGTGACCTGGATGGTACAGGTAAGCAGTATTCATTCAATCACCAATTGCGCGATAATATTTTCTGGACTTTAGGCAGTGGTGTGTTTTTCTGGACAGCGTATGAGGCGCTTATACTCTGGGCGATGGCTAATGGTTATGCGCCAATGCTAATGTGGGCTCAAAACCCGATCTGGTTTGTCTTGCTTTTTTTAGCAACACCAATGTGGATTTCGTTTCATTTCTATTGGATACACCGTGCATTGCACTGGCCACCGTTGTACAAATTAGCCCATGCGCTGCATCACCGTAATACCAATATAGGCCCATGGTCCGGCCTGTCTATGCACCCCATTGAACACGTTATGTTTTTCAGTAGCATACTTATTCACTGGTTTATTGCTGCTCATCCCATCCACATTCTGTTTCATATGCAGCATCAGGCATTAACGGCATCCACTTCGCATGCAGGTTTTGAGGGTATTGCTGTCAAAGATAAGAATGCGTTGGCTTTAGGAACTTTTCATCATCAAATGCACCATCGCTATTTTGAATGTAACTACGGTAACCTGGAAGTGCCATGGGATAAGCTATTTGGATCCTTTCACGACGGTTCGGATAATTCGCACGAAGCCTTTCTTCAACGTCGACGTAATAGCAAAGCGTAAAACTTCAATCGTTCAAATCAATCGTTCTGGAAAGCGAACGAGGCATGCTCTGGTGTGCGTTGCCTATTCCTAAGAATATAGTCGGCGGCGCGAGCGGCGATCATTTGTGTTGGTGCGTTCAAATTACCGCTGATCACCCTTGGCATCACGGAGGCATCCACCACGCGTAGGTTGTTGCACCCGTGTACACGCATTTGCGCATCCACAACACAGGATTCATCTTCACCCATCCGACACGACCCGCACGGATGAAAGTCGGTCGCGCAATTGTTTCTTATCCAGTCCTGAAGTTGTTTTTGAGTCGTTGCGGATGGCCCCGGCTCAAGCTCTGCACCGCGGTATGGGTCGAATGCGCTTTGAGAAATGAGGTCGCGAACTTTTTCAACGCCAGTGCTTAGTGCATTCAAATCGGATTGATTGTCCAGGTAATTGAAGTTCATCAATGCTTTGTGTGCAGGATTGGCAGATTGCAAAGTAATGCTGCCACGACTGCTGGGGCGTAGCAGATCAACATGAATGGCGAATCCTTGTTGTATTTCGATCTTATTGTCGATGTAGTCGAACCCAACTGGTCCAAAATGGTATTGCAAATCAGCGTATTCAACCGAGTCGCTGCTACGAACAAAACCACCTGCTTCCCAAATATTTGAAGCACCCAAACCTTTTCGCGTCAACATCCAGCGTAAACCGGTTGCGATTTTTCCAATCAGTGTATTAACACTGTGTATAGGTAGCGGCTTCTTGCACGCGTATTGCACGATAACACTGGGATGATCTTGTAAATTCTGACCAACGCCGTCCAGAGTGATGATTGGCTTTATCCCATGCTCTGTTAAGTGTGTTTGTGGTCCAATTCCACTAAGCATGAGCATTTGTGGTGAATTGATAGCGCCGGCGGACAAAATGACTTCGCGGCTGCAGTAAATGGTTCGTTGTTGACCTTTGTGCTGTACTTGTATGCCAACAGCGGTATCTTTTTGTAGAATAATTTTCTCAACCAATGCGTTGGTTAGCAAAGTGACATTGCCACGTTTTATCGCAGGTTTCAGGTATGCCACAGCTGCGCTGCAACGTTGACCATGTCGTCTGGTGGCGTCAAACCTGGCTATTCCCTCTGGTTGAAAAGCATTCAAATCATCCGAATAGCCTTGACCCGATTGTTTACCAGCTTCAAGAAACACATCGTATAGTGGGTTCTCATAGCTACCCTTGCTTACGCCGAGTTCACCTGCGCTGCCTCGCCATTCGCTTTCACCGCGATCAGATGCCTCGCCAGCGCGAAAGTAGGGCAGGCAATCGCTGTACCTCCATTGAGTCAAGCCATGGTTATCGGCCCATCGATCGTAGTCAAAAGGATGACCGCGCATGTACACCATCGAGTTGATGGAGGAAGAGCCGCCAACCACTTTGCCCCGGGGCATCGCTATGTTTCGTTGGTGTAGAGCGGGTTCAGCTTCTGTAAAGTAATTCCAATTTAATGTTGGATTTCGCCAGGCAGAGTACACCCCGGCCGGTATATGGATCATGATGTTTCTATCCATTGGACCTGCTTCGACCACAAGAATAGATAGATCAGACTGAGCCCCGAGTTTATTCGCCAGTACACAACCTGCAGAGCCTGCACCAATAATGATGTAGTCGAACGTGTTCATTTGCGATCGTTTACTCGAACGAACTCAGCCAATGCGCCCGAGATAATCAAAGCGGTGCCAAGTAATTCGATTAGTCCAAATCGTTCACCAAGTAATACTGCGCTGGAGGCGACGGCTGCGATAATTTCCAGTGTGAGCAAAAAGCTCATCAGCGCCGGCGGTATTTGCGTAGCGCCCCAGAGTGTGATGGCGGAAACAGGCACAAGATAGAAAAATCCGAGTAGCACAAAAACTAACAGTAGTTTTTGCCAGTTGTTCGTTAATACCCCGATAACGGCATTCGTGCTCTGAAAGCTACTTGATAGTTCGCTGGTCTGGGTGTCAGTAGGGCTCAGTTGGCCAAAAAACAAAACACAAAAACTGGCAACAATAAGGGCGCCCAAAAAGCTTGCTGTTGTCATACTAGCGATGCTGATTTTTCTCGATGAAAACATCAGCGCTGACCCTGTGGACCAACTTATCCCTGCTAGCAGAGCAAGCCAGTCGCCTAAGGCACCTAATCCGTGCAATGGTAACTCACCGCGAAAAATGACGACAATGCCAATGAATGAAAGCACTAAGCCCAACGTGCTTTGCAGGGTAAGTTTGCGCCCGAAAAACACGCATTCAATGATAGTGCTCCAGGCCGGGGCGAGATAGAACAACAGGACAACCCTGATTATGTCTGTGTAAGACAAGGCTATGCCATAAAGGGCAAATGCACTGCCAATGCCTAGCGCACCTAAAATGTGTGGCCAGCCGATTTTTCCGAACTTGCCAATAGAGCCAGGGCCAACCAGTAAAAATGGAAGTGATGCAATAAGACCGGCAACCGCTAACAACAGCGCTGTCCAGATTCCAGCGATTCCAAAATTATTTAAGGCTCGAACGGGCATCCAATACAAGCCCCAGAGCACTGCACTTGCGCAAACTAAACCAATGGCTCTGGCGGAAACTGTTTGCATGTAGGAAATGAAACTGTGGTTACAAAAGCTAATACTATCAGCCGATGCAACACAATCGTACTAAGGTTCAAAAAACAATCTGGATAGGAAAGTGAAATTGTTACAACGACGATATCAGCTGATCATTAGAGAACCATTTTCAGATCAAGCTAAGTTTTCTTTTTTGTCCCGCTGGCACTGGATTTGGAACCAAAAATTCCGCCGACAAGGTTAGCAAGCATGGTTGGCATAACCAGGTAGACAAAAAGTACTGCAGCGAAATACCATTTAAAATAATTTAAATCCCAATACGATTCATTATTATTTAAAAATTGTGCGATCATCCCGATTAGCACATAGATCACACCAGCTATCATGGCAGAGACCATAGCCCCACCAACGATATTCCAAATTTGGTCCTGAATACCACTCCTGCGGCTGGATGCCGGTTTGCGCTGAGTCTGCATTAGTGGAATTATCCGTCAGAGGGTATTCGTTATTATCGTCAGTCTGGTTACTAACGTTGAGCTAACATGACTCAGAACCTTGATTGGTTCTCAATTCGAATGCTTAGCCACTGCAAATCATCTGATTTGAGTCGTTCTTGGTCGTACCAGCGGGTTTGAGAAGAGTAGATGCGGCGCAGCAGGCGCGCAACAGTTAGCAGCTAAGCTAACAGCGACAGGCCGGTGCTGGTGAGAGAATTTCTACTGGAACGGCATTCATTGGTCTTGAAAATTCGGTTTACGCTTTTCATTAAATGCCGCGACTCCTTCGCGCCGATCTTGCGTTGGAACGCAACGATTATATGCTTCAATTTCAAATGCCAGTGCGTCGCTCAAACTCATCTGCATGCCTTTGTGAATGGCTTGCTTTGCCTGACGTACAGCGATGGGGGCGTTAGCGGCAATCGCTTGAGCTGTAGCCAATGCTGCGTCGTGTAATTCGCTTGTAGGGTAAATGGCGTTTGCCAAGCCCCAATCTAATGCTTGTTGAGCATCAAAAACACGTCCGGTAAGAATAAGCTCTTTAGTGCGTTTCTCACCAACGCTTCTTGACAGTGTTTGTGTTCCGCCGGCGCCTGGGATGATGCCAAGGCAAACTTCGGTTTGTGCAAAGCGAGCTGTTTGTGCAACGTAAATAAAATCCAATGCCGCCGCTATCTCACACCCTCCACCAAAGGCTGCACCGTTTATGGCACCTATTATCGGTAACGGGCAGGCAATAATAGCGCGTGTCATGCGTTCAAAAACAAGATGCTGCGCTTGCCACTGTTGATCGCTCATACCGTTACGTTCTTTTAGATCGCCTCCGGCGCAAAAAGCTTTGTCTCCGGCACCGGTTAAAATTACAACGCGAATATTTTCTGTATTCATTGCCAGGGATTCAAAAACTGATATTAATTCGCGAGCCATTTGTGTATTAAAGGCGTTGGCAGCATCCGGTCGATTGAGCGTTACCTTTAGAATATGCTCGTCAACTTTTTCGAGAATTAGCGTATCGCGAACTAATGTGTCGAGTACCAGCGTTTGGGTTGATGGGATCATAGGTGTAGCTCAGATTTGGTATCAAATAGCGTTTGCAGGCTATCGTATGAACGCGAGATTCATCTACATACTATACCTTCACAGAAAATATGCAATTGGCAATAGAAAGAAGTCACTGAGAAGAGTTGGTTAGATATGGGGCGTATGTAACTATGACTGCGCGTTATGCATCGCACGTGCCCGAGACGGGCAATGAAAAATGGAGGATTCTGCCCGAACCAATATTTTAATCTAGTATCAGCGGATGATGTCTGGGCTGTGTTGCATGCTGAGAATATCTATCGCAGTGGCGAATGGATAGAAACCCGTTTATTGACCTCAGTTCTGGGCAGCGGTGGATGAGATTTACCCTGGTACAAAACATCAACGTTGCTGGGTGCATAAAACGGCTAATGTGCTTAACAAGCTGCCTAAGTCTGGGCAACCAAAGGCAAAAGAGGCATTGCATGAAATTTGGATGGCCGAGACCCGAGAAAACGCGCAAGTGGCATTCGATCTGTTCGTGAAAACGTACGAGGATAAATACCCAGGTGCAGTGCAGTGTTTGTTGAAGGATCAGGATGCGTTACTGAGCTTTTACGACTTTCCTGCAAAGCACTGGAAGAGCATACGATCAACTAATCCAATCGAATCCTGCTTCGCGACAATACGCCATCGAACCAAACGCTCAAAGGGGTGTTTGTCTCGAACGGGGATGCTGCATATGATGTTCAAGTGGGGCCGCCGAGGCTGGGTCAGTGTGCACAGAAACGCTGGCATCGACTCAGAGGATTTGATCAGCTT
>CAYTJF010000072.1:0-22147 GCA_964437945.1 uncultured Granulosicoccaceae bacterium | reverse complement strand
CGGTGTGGCCAAGTTCGGACTGTGCTACAAGGATCGATCTACCTTGCTTGCGCAACGTGCTGATGACCTCGGCCAGCCGATTGGCAAGGGCTGGAGCCACACCTTCAAAAGGCTCGTCAAGTGCAAGTAGTCGGGTTCCGGCCATCAGTGCTCGAGCCAGTGCCACCATTTTCTGTTGCCCACCGGAGAGTAGCAGTGCTTTGCGCTCTTTCATGTTTTGCAGCTCTGGCATAAGGTCGTAGATGAAGCGTAAGCTTTCTTGGTGATCGAGCCCTTCTATAACCCATGATGGCAGCAGAATGTTTTCTTCTACAGTCAATTGAGGTACCAGTCGGCGATCTTCGGGCATATAGCCTATGCCCAGCGCCGGACGAAGATGCGCCTCAATAGCAGATGCGTTGTTACCGAGTAGTTGTATGCTGCCAGACAGAGGCTCGATCAGACCCATAATGGTGCGCAAGGTCGTTGTTTTACCGGCGCCGTTTCTGCCTACCAGGCCGACAAACTCACCATCGTCAATGGTTAATGAAAGGCCCCGCAGTACCGGTGTTTTTTGAATATTAACAACTATATTATCGAGCTCAAGGATCATTTGATGGTACCCGTCACATAGCGTTGCACTTGGGTGTCAGACAATGCTTCTTCAGGGGTGTCATTAGCGATTATTTCGCCATCGTAAAAGGCAACGATGCGTTCTGAATAGCGAGAGACTATGTCCATATCGTGTTCGATAAATAGAATGGTCACCTGCTCTTTTGCCAGTACTTCCATGACCAGATCCATGATCGGAAATTTTTCTTCTGCAGCTACGCCACTGGTGGGTTCATCGAGCATAACAACTTTCGGATGACCGGCAATGGCCATGGCAATATCCAACAGTTTTCGTGAGCCTGCAGAAATTTCACCCATACGGTTGTCGCGAAATTCTGCCAGATTAAATTTCTCAAGTTCAGCCATTGCACGATCAATGTTGTCTGATGATTGTGCGTGGGCGAAAAATGAAGGCTTTTGCTCGCGTCTGATTGAGAGAGCGATCAACATGTTTTCAAGCACAGATAATTCTGCACAAAGCTGCGGTATCTGAAAGGAGCGACAGATCCCTCGGCGACTAAGAGAGCGTGGTTTGTGACCGGTAATGTCATCGCCATCAAACAGGATACGACCGGTATCTGGTTTGATGTAACCGGTTACCATATTCACGAAAGTTGTTTTGCCGGCGCCATTCGAGCCGATCAGGCTCCAGACGGCACCGACCGGGACGTCGATGTTAATGTCTTTTGCAGCAGTGACAGCATCAAAACTCTTGTTGACCCCTTCAGCCTGGATGATGTGATTGCTCATGTGCCTTTTCTTTCCCTGTCTCGTCTGGAAAGCAGTGACCCGAGACCGTTAGGTAGCAAAAAGATAACAATCAACAGAAAAATGCCAAGCGACATTTGCCAGGTGGTTGGGAAATACAGGTTAGAGAAAGAACGCACCAGCTCAAGAATAACTGAAGATACAAACACAGCACCGACAGAATAGAAGCCGGATAAAATCCCAACAAACACGAACTCCCCAGAGGTTGTCCAGAATGCATACTCTGGATCAACATGACCAATGGCCAGTGCTGCGATCACCCCACCTGCACCACCGAGACCTGCAGCCATCAGATAGGCAACTGAAATGGCTTGTTGTACTGACGCCCCGAGATACTCTATTCGAAGTTCGTTCTCACGAATACCGAGCAGGATAAGCCCGCGTTCACTGTTAAAAAAAACTCGAAGCACCACGCAGGCTATGACGGTCATAAAACAGGTAAACACAAACAGTGCAAAGCCCAGATCACGTCCTGAAGGTTGGTAGCCTAAAAAAGTAGGCGCCGCGACATTAAGCCCGTCGGTACCACCGATTACGTTAAGTTTGGCCAGCGTGCCGTACAGAATCATTGATAGCGACAGAGTCAGCATGGCGAAAAAGATCCCACGATAATTGGCCAGCAATGGCCCAAAGATCGAACCGACAATAACCGCCACGAACACACCGAGTAACGTCAATAGTGCGATGTCGGTTATGCCTGTCCATTCACTCATTAACGCTGCGATATAAGCGCCAATGCAGTAGTACAGACCTTGTCCAAACGACACAAGGCCAGCTCTCATTAAGCAGATGATTCCCAATGCAACAAGGCCTTTGGCAAAAGCCATTGTCACTAAAAACATCGCCCATGCAGGCAAGTACAACCCGGCGATGATCAGTGCAACCAGGGCGATGACTGCTGCAATAATAACTTTACCGGCACTCATATCTTGCGCGCCTGTGTTTTTCGGAACAGACCCTCAGGTCGAAACACCAGCACCGCTGCCATCACCAGGTAAATAATAAACAGTTCGGCTTCCGGCAGCAGATGTACTGATGCCGCTCTGGCAATGCCAACAAACACGGCACCAATGGCAGCACCTTCTATTGACCCGAGCCCGCCGATAATCACCACAGCAAATGCAACAATAATCACATTGACACCTATCCCCGGAGATACAGAAATCATCGGTGCTGTCAGCGCGCCACCGAGTGCTGCGAGAAATACCCCCAGCGTAAACGAGATCATGAAAACCCGGTTTACGTTGACACCCATCGTCTGACTCATTTCGCGATCATGAATTACAGCGAGAATGACTTTTCCCTGGCGGGTTTTGTTTAACCAGAACCACACTGAAATTCCTGTGACTATTGCCACTGCGATGACCAGAAAATCATAAGTGACATAGAAAAGCGGCCCGATTTCTACATTTCCGAGCAACGAGTAAGGTTCAGAGACGAACAGCGGCGTTACCCCCCAAATGAGTTTGATAACATCCTCGAGAATGAGAAAGACGCCATAAGTCACCAGCACAAGAATGACGTGATCACGACCATAGAAGTGTCGTAACAGTCCACGTTCAAGCAATGGGCCAATGATCAATGCGACCGCAATAGCCGCCAGAAACATGATGACATAGGATCCGAACTCAAAGCTGTCTCCGCCAAACGCGAAGTAAGCACCAACAGCGCTGGCGGTAGCGTAAGCGCCCATGGCATAGAGACTGCCATGCGCCATATTCAATATGTTTAGTACGCCGAATACCAGGGTGAGTCCGACTGACACAATAAACAACCACGCACCGTAGATCAGCCCGTCGACTAGGATAATCCCGAGTAGTTCCATTATCAATCGGCTCCGCTATTCCCTGGTTCTGTGGTTCTGCCCGTCGATGATTGACGGGCAGTTTTTGTCGCAAAAACATCCAGGGTTTTGTCGAGCCTGAATATTCTAACCAACACAGACTTACTCCCGGGTACTTACTCGCACTTTGCGCCCGGAAAACCGGCGTTGATCCAGTCTATAGCATTGGTACCGTCTGGCGGGTTAACACACTCTGCATCGTAGTAAACGATGTCAATCAGCTCCATTTGATCTTTATCTTTATTCCACTGTGTTTTACCGATGGCGTTAGGTTGAATTGCCTGATGCCCACCGGCGAGCGCCATCTTTATATCACCCGAAGGGGCAGTCCACTCAAGCCCTTTCATCGCAGCAGCCAACTCTTCATCGGTGGGTTTGGTACCACCATTGGCGTCCATCGCTTTTTCAACAGCGACTTTCAAGCCCAGTAGCGCCTGCCACATACGAAATGGTGCCTGTACAGGAAAAACACCGTGACGTTTTTCGTATTCATCCCACAACACCGTGGTCAGCTCATCACCACGTGGTCGTGCAGCTAAACCGTTAACACCACGCGCACCAATAATCACTCCATCCGGCATTTTTTGATTGAGCTGGGGAATGACGTGATCGCCTGCTGCAAGCGCGACCTGACTGCGATCGAACAAACCTCGTGGCGCGGCCTGCAGTACAAAAGCCTGTAAATCACCACCCCAGAAGCTGGAATGCACGACGTCAGCCTTCTCTCTGATCAGTGCAGAGATTTCGGTGCCATACTGACCGGCAAAGATTTTAGGAAACAGCGCGGTTCCCGATTTGGAATCCGGATTAAGCTGTGCAGCAGACGCGACAAAGTCTGCCCATGAATCCTGACCCCATGCATAATCCTGATTGATGCCTGCGATGGTGTCCATCTTGACACCTTTTGATGTCATGTATTTCGCTAGTGAAATATTATCCATCGCCGCATGGGCTGCAGTGCGAAACACGTATTCGTAACTACCCTCTTCAAACACACGTGGAGTGCCGCAATCGTACAATATGGTGAATGCTTTTAATTCATCCGCAACCGGCGGTATCGCCAGGCAGTCACCCGAAGAGACATAGCCGACAACTGCGTCGACCTTTTCACGCTGCACAAGATTGCGAAATTCCTGTACCTGTTTGGTAGCTCCACCTGCCTCGTCGACCACAGTGGGTTCGATTTTAATACCGCCAAAACCTGGCTTGTCATACGGTGCGGGTAACACACCACCTTCATTGAGCATTTCTATCAACATTTCACCACCGTTCCAGGCCGGAACACCAAAGCTCTCCGCAGCTCCACCCGAAAGGAATGTGATAACACCGATTTTGAAAGAATCGCCCTCCTGCGCTTCGGCCTGGTTTGGCAGTCCGGTAGCCAGAACTGATGTAGCGATAAGTAACCCAGCCAGTTTTTGACGAGTTTTACTAAAAGTACTTCTGTCCATATTTTCCCTCCGTTGTACACGAAATGTGGTAACAGGAAACACCAATACACGCTTGTGTAAATATCAGTGTGCCTTTTACAGAGAAATTTGCAAGCCCGATGACACCGGCCGTCTTTGTAGTTGTAAAAGCAAGCCATTGTCGGTTACAGTAGAAGAGCTGAAGATCGTAGTGGAAGTTATGCGTCTACCTGCGGCCGTAAATTGTTCTTGTCAGTGGCAGTTTGATGCGTTTCGTTCTGGCTGATAGAGAATTTCAGCCCAGGTTTTACTATCCCGTGGCCTTTCGGGCGTTGTTTGATTATTTTTTCTGGTCGTTTTTCAAACTGTAGTAGCCTACCAGTCCCCAAATGTGCGTTTTACTATCGTTTAAAAGTAGATTTTATTCTGTATTTTTTGCATTGGTATTTAGTCCATTTATAGGCTTTTTTTAGCTCACAAATCATGCGTTTTTACTTCGTTTTTGCAGTCATTTTAAGCCCATTTTTCGTCAATAAAAATGCACTTTTACAACCCTATTTTATGCGAATTATTTTAGAGATTATTGACTAGTTGGGAGTCACTGCTCTGCTCTGGATTGACACCTAACCGTCCTATTTTCACCGTCCGAATTCCATTTGCTGAAAGCAATAATTCAACTGTATTTGCTATGGTTGGAAAGCCATCTTAAGTTTGTAGTGCTGCGTTATCACGAAATATATCTTTGCCTTTAGTAACCTGTTAGAGACTTCACTTTTGTACTTCCGCTAAGGACAATAAAAGCCTGCCAATAGCATTAGTTAGTGGCGTATGCTAATACTAATAAGGCCGTGATCAACTCAACCGACAAATAGTGCATAAGTCCAAACCTCGATGTACAAGTTGTTCGAGCCGCGATGATGTTTGCCTGCGGGTATAAAAAATTGGCTGCTGGAGAAAAATATGACGCATTCATTTGCTGCGAATAAGTACTCCCACCTGGGCGACTAAATTGAATCCTATCCGGGGTATCACTCTCAAGGTTCTGTCTGTGATTGTATTTGTCACTATGTTCGGCTTTATCAAGGCTACATCACAGGAGATTCCACCGGGCGAAGCGGTGTTCTTTCGCTCATTGTTCGCATTACCCGTACTGACAATCTGGTTGATATATCAGGGCGTATTTCCGTCAACACTAAAAGCGGTTAACCCGATGGGTCATCTATGGCGTGGCTTGATGGGTACATTCGCAATGGCATGCGGCTTTTTTGCGATTGGTTTGTTGCCTTTACCTGAGGTGGTTGCTATCGGATATGCAGCGCCGTTAATTGTGACGATGTTAGCCGCTATGTTTCTTAATGAAAAAATCAGGTTGGTACGTTTTTCGGCACTGCTTCTGGGCATGATCGGGGTCATGCTTGTGCTGTCGCCGCGTCTGACCGTTCTCGATGCAGAGACAGCCAGTCAGCTGCAAACTATCGGTGCTCTGGTTGCTCTTTTAGGTGCAATATTCTCAGCGTTGGCTCAAGTGTTTGCGCGAAAACTTGTCGCCACAGAAACTACCGGGTCAATTGTATTTTACTTCTCGTTGATGTCGAGCACTCTGGCGCTATTGACCATTCCGTTTGGTTGGAAAGTTCCGACTAACCAAGAGGCCTTATTATTAGTTGCAGCCGGACTACTTGGCGGAGTTGGTCAGATTCTATTAACGGAGAGCTATCGTCATGCGGAGGTGGCTGTAATAGCACCATTTGAATACTGTTCAATTATATTGGCGTTGTTGGTTGGTTATTTTGTGTTTGGTGAGTTTCCAACAGGAATTATGATAGCCGGAGTCATATTGATAATCATGGCGGGTATTATCATTATTGAAAGGGAACGAAGATTAGGAATAAAGCGAACCGGTAAAGCGCGTAGCGCCGTACCTAACCAGAATTGAAAATTTAAGCTATGGTGCGATTGTTGGCCTTAATGACGAACTAAGGAAGGGTTTATAAATGATACAGATCACCAATTCAATAATAATCTTAAGTTTGGCAGCGCTCAGCCTGGCTGCGTGTATAGGTGAGAGCAACGACTCACCGAATACTGACAACTCAACAGTTGATCAAATTGTTCCAGCGAATACCGAAACCTTGAATACAAATTTACCAAGTGCTACCAGCATTACTGATCAGGCAACAGCTCAACTCGACGGCAGTTGGCTAAGCAATTGTGTTACCCGTAATCCAGAAGACCCAACTCAGTTCGAGCAAGAGTTTGTTGTAGTTAACGGCAGCTCTTACGAGCGAACAATTAACTACTATCAGGATAGTGACTGCTCAGTACCATCAGACATTTCGTTTCTAACGGTACGATCACTCGATTTTCAATACACTGGCGGCACTGTACAGACAGCACTAGGACCTGCTACGTTAATATTGCTCAATTTACAAACCATTGATTTCGATAGAAGGCTGTTAACGCCCGACGAAGCTGCCCTATTTGACCCTGCTCTGTACTTGTATGATTTTTATCTGATCGCTTCTGATGGACACTTGTACTTTGGTAGCTTAGATACTTTTCCTACGGATCAATTTGAACAGACTTTGGATTCACCACACGTTTTTAGCGCTCAGTGAATTAAGAGGCAAGCTCACATAGTTTGATGTTCAGTACCTCGATCAACGGCTAGAAATCAGTACTCTTCTAAGCATTTGTCCTGGCTCGATCATTTAAGGAAGCGTCAAAAGCAGGTTAAACTACCACCATGCGTAAGTTCTTCAATACCGGCGTCACAGTAGGAAAGTTCAGCCCACCACATAGGGGGCATGCGCACCTGATAATCTCAGCTGCCCAGCAGGTTGAGACACTCTATATATTGTTGTGTCATAAGGCTGGGCAACTCGATCCAAAACTACGGGTAGCCTGGCTACAAGAGCAGTCGCCAGCGAACTGCACGTATATCATTACGGATGATGACTTACCAGAAGCACCTGAGCCATGGGCAAAACGCGCGTTAGAGCTGATCAATACTCCCATCGATGTGGCCTTTACATCTGAAGAATATGGTGAGTCATGGGCGCAATTGATGAGCGCGCAACACGTGTGTGTCGATTTAAACAGATCAATAGTGCCAATTAGCGCCACAGCAATACGCAAAAACTTAACTGAGAATTATTCCTACCTTGTACCGGGTGCACGCGCTGCTTTGTGCAAACGTTTGGTGTTGGCTGGGCCGGAGTCTTCTGGCAAGACAACGCTGAGCATGGGGCTGGCAGAGGCGCTTGGAACCGTTTGGGTTCCCGAGTACGGTAGAATGTACTGCGAGGGTCGTGGCCTTGAACGTGAATGGGATGCATCGGAATTTTTTCATATTGCCAGTATGCAAACACAAATGATAGAAGCCATGGCACGTCATAGCGACCATTGTGTATTAGTCAGCGATACGGATGCGCTGGTGACACGAGTGTGGCAGCGTCGATATTTGCCAGACTCGGATTTATTGAAACCTGAAACATCGGCTGATCACTACTTTGTTTGCGAACCAGTTGAGTGGGAACAAGATGGAACGCGTGAATCACAACAATTTCGAGAGGGTATGCTGGATGATACTGTTCAGCAGATTGAAGCAAGTAAAACACCGTATACAATGCTCAGCGGATCTCATGAACAACGACTGCAAAAAGCGCTTCAGGTGATTCGTGAGCAGGTTGTCGTTGGGCAATTCGAATACTAATCAGGATAAGCGCAATGACAACAGCAACGCTTGCTGCGGCACCATGGTTTGGCAGGGAATGGGAACACAAACATGCTTTGTTCGCAGGCTTTGGGTCGTTTGTGCTATGCGCTGTATATGCGATAGCAGTAAAACGTTTCGCCCCCGAGTTCACCCCTGGCCCTATTGACTTTATTGGAACGGCAACCTCTTTATGGAGCGTTTGGATAACGCAAAAGCGTAATGTGCTCGCGTTGCCTATTGGCATTGTATCTGTAATATTAATGGGATGGTTTTTCATGACCATTAATCTAAACGGTCAAATGTTACTGCATTGGGTCTACTACCTGCCCGTGCAATTCTGGGCCTGGCATCATTGGACCAGAGGTGATGCTGGTGGTGAACTTCGTGTGAGTGTGTTGAGCTGGACCCAGCGTTTTATTGGTCTTGCTGCAATCGTGATTGCGACGGTTGTTGTCGGTCTGGTGCTGCAGAGCGCTTGGGACAATAGTTTGTACACCTATTGGGACGCATCTATTGTCGCAGCTTCTATAGTTGCTATGATATTGCTTGCGCAAAAGCGTGTTGAGTCATGGATATTGTGGATACTGCCAGTGAACATATCGGCTATTGCCCTATATTCACTGACCGGTGCGTATATGTTCGCTGCTCTGTATTGTTTGTTCCTGGCAATGGCGTTTGTCGGTCTTGTACGTTGGGTAAGGGCGCACGGAGAGCATAGTGCTTAGAAACTTTTTTCACTTGAGGTACGATCTTGATTATCCCGTCCTTTATTGGTAGAGCAGATCGTATAGCTATCGTTTCATCTGCCTAATAGTGCGTCATCGTACTGTTCATATTGCACAACTTGAAGCCAGATCTGTTACAACTTGAACCTTGCCGCTCCGATCTAGTCAGTTAGTTAAATTATATGAGTATTAAGCAAATGCAATATCGGACACATATTCATCAGGTACTGGTTCCGATAGTGTTGCTGCACATTGTTTTTTCCTCGATGCTACAGGCAGAATCACAATCGCCATTAACGTCTCAGGTTATCGAGCAATTCGGTGATGCCCCGCTCGTTAAGGACGAGCCTTTGTCACCGGGCTTTCAATTTGCTGCACGCGTGGCATTTATCGACAGCATGGTCTTGGGTGTCTGGGACAAAAACCAACAGCAGGCGCTGCTCGCTATAAGAAAATCGGGTGATTCCAGGCTCGTGTGGATAATTGCTGACGTGCTGCGTTTTGTACCGTCGCAACAGGCGCAAATTGCGCTCACAACTGCCGCATCAGAGCTACTTGCTAAAAAGTTCGATGGCGAAAATGCTTGGCACGAAATTACGAATCACCTGATCGCCTGGGACATACCTGCACCACCCGACTATCTTGACTACAAACGTACAATCTTTAGCGCGAATATACCGGGCTGGGAAAATCTCTTTGTCGAAGGAGACATCGATTGGCGGCTTGTATCGTGGGGAGGTGTATTGATCGATAACCGTGCCTGGGACACCACTGATGGCGGTTGCAATTGCATTCCCGCAGTTGATAACCCCAAAGTCAGTAGCGTCGAAGAGGCAACCTGGCTTAAAGACGACGATATTGTTTTTGGCATTGAAGTAAACGGTGAATCCAGAGCTTATCCGCGTCGCATCATGGAGGTTCGGGAATTGGTTAACGATACCCTGGGAGGACGCGACCTCGGTATACCCTATTGCTCACTTTGCGGGGCAGCTCAGGCATATTTTACAGACCGTTTACCAGCGGGTATAAGCCGGCCAGTGTTACGCACCTCAGGGCTTCTCAGCCGATCCAATAAAATTATGTATGACCTAAATACCGACTCGTTATTCGATACGTTTCGGGGGCGCGCTGTTACCGGTTTATTAGCTGAAAAAGAAATTACCCTAAAACAAGCCAGTGTCATTACAACAGACTGGGGAAACTGGAAACGCACTCATCCGGATTCGACTGTTCTGCTTGAAGGTTATGCTCTGGGCCGCGACCCCGACTTTCGTAATAAACGCGATGCCAATGGCCCGATCTTCCCGATTGGTGATGTAGACCCTCGTCTGCCCGTACATGAAGACGTGATCGGCGCTATTTCCGCTTCAGGAACACCAATCGCATTTCAAAGGAGCGCTGCGTTTATAGCACTTTCACGTGGTGAACAAGTTTTGTTTGAAAATGTTCAGTTGGAACTGACAGCTGGCGGCATTAAAGCCATTGACGCGAATGGTAGTGATACTGATTTAAGCAGTCATCAGGCGTTTTGGTTTGCGTGGTCGCAGTTTCATCCAAAGACGCAATTATGGACGCCTTAGTTACCACCAGCCGACGCCACTCGGGCCAGCGTTACTGACCAATCTTATTTCAGCGATTATCTCTTCGATAAGTTGAATTTTATTTTGATGTCACGGTGGTAGTAGTTTTAGATTTTTTGTAGGAATAGAACAGCGCACCCGTTATCAATACAACATCAACCACGATTAACGTGGCAGAGACAGGTCGTTCCCAGAAAATCCAATAGCCATCTTGTGATATCAATAGTGATCGTCTGAGATTATTCTCAAGCAGAGGTCCTAATATAATACCGATAACCACGGGTGCTAAAGGATAAGATGCGGCTCGAAACAGAATACCCACCAGTCCAAATCCGAGCATAACCCACAGATCAAACACAGAGGCTTGTAAAGCATAGGTTCCAATACAACAAAGCAGCAGTACGATGGGTATAAGAAAACACTTTTTTATTTTCAGCACATAGACAAAAAGTGGGGTTGCTAGAATGCCAATGAAAAACAAGAAAAAATTGGACGCAAGATAAACCATAAAGATCCCACCAACGATCTCAGGTTGTTGTTCGAATAAGGTTGGACCAGGGAAGAAACCCAAAATTAATAATGCACCAATTAGCACAGCAGATGAAGCATCGCCTGGAATTCCTAATGCTAGCGAAGGCACCAAGGTTCCTCCTACCGTTGCATTGTTAGCACTTTCTGTCGCCACCACACCACCTTCAGCACCCTCCCCGTACCGTTCATCCTCTCTTGCGGTAGCTTTTGCAACGGCATAAGCTGAAAAAGAACTGATAACGCCTCCCGCTCCTGGTAGTGATCCGAAAAAAGCGCCAATCGTTGATGATCTGAGGAGATTTTTCCAATGCTTTACTGTCAGCCAAACCGAACTAAAACCAGGCTTGACGACTTTAATTTTCGGTTTGTTTAATAAGTCATTGCCTGTAATTTGAAAAGCCATTTCAGAGATTGCGAATAAACCGACAACCACCGCAACAATATGAAACCCGTTCAGCATGTGATAAGAATCAAAAGTGAATCGATATCCCGTGCTGAATTCATCCGTACCAATTGTCGCCAACAGCATGCCGAAACAACCGGTAATTAATCCCTTGATTAATGTGCCGTCTGATATGACTGCGACTGCTATCAGCCCTGTGATGGCCAGCATTGTGTACTCGGGCGGGGCAAAACCACTGGCAAACTCGGCTAGCAGCGGTGCAGCTAAAATCAATACCACGCCGCCAAAGAGCCCACCCAGCGACGATGCGGAAATGGCGATTCCGATGGCATCTGATGCTCGACCTTTTTGTGCTAGTGGGTATCCGTCAAACAACGTTGCCGCAGCTAGTGGTGTTCCTGGTATACGCAACAAAATGGCTGAGATAGATCCACCACAAGAGCCACCAACAAAAATAGCAATTAAAAACCCCATAGCCGCTACCGGTGGCAGCCCAATTGCAACGGGCAGTAACAATATGATGCCCATGAGCGGGCCAAGGCCGGGTAATGCACCAACGAGCAAACCAAAAATAACGCCTAACAACGTTAACCCAATAGCCAACGGGGTAAGAAATAGCTCGAAGCCGGATGCCAGAGAGTCTATTAACATCCACTATCTACCAAGGAATGTTTAAAGAAAAGACACCGCCTGGTAACACGATCTTTAAAAAATATTCGAACAGGAATGCGAATACAAATGATATACACAAACCACTCAATAGCAATGTGAAGATTCGGCGCACACCACATAGCCACATCGTGCCCATGATCATAGGTGTGGTTGTTAAATGGTATCCAAGCGTTCCAAGAAACCCTAAATACACGCCAAACAGTATCAACAACGCAGCCGGTTTATAGAGCTCTGATACAGACGTGTTTGAGTTCTCAAGGTGGCGTTGTCTGGTAACCAGGGATACGATGGTTTGTAATAGCAGTAGCACCCCAATTAACACAGCCACGGCCCTGGGGTAAGCCGCTGCATTGTCATAAGGAGTGCCTGAAGCTATCCCCTGCTCTGTCATTGATGTAGCAATCTGATGAAACACCACGGCAATGATGATCAGGAAAAACCCGATCACCATCCCGTTGACATGTTTAGAAGAGATATTCATAAAACGATATCGCGGATTATTGTAGTTTTTTCATCTCATCTTCTTCCCATTGCAGCGCATTACCCATCGCTCCTAACTGATCCGCCACTGGGCCTACTACGCTATCATATTCATCGTGATCCCACTCAAGCGGCACGAATCCAACTTTTTCGATTTGGCTACGGACATCATCCCGAGCCATAGCGCTCTTCATTGCAGCTCTGAGCGTGTCAGTAACATCATCAGGGGTATCTTTGTGTACCAACCACCAAGTCCAGCCCATGGGTGCCAGACCGGACAAACCAAGATCGATATCAAGATCTACTATGCTAGTCGCTCCATCGTAAGACATCTTAGCGCCAGGTAATTCGGAGAGTACCAGCAAAATCTCAAAGCCTTCTTTGTCTTGAAGATACGCGCCAACATTGATAAAAGCAAAATCAAGAACACCGGACTGTAGATCTTTACGGGCATCGCCATCGGTTTTATACGGAATGTTTTGGGCCACTACGCCGTAGGATTGCAAGACCTTAGCTATAACCATATGCGGTAGGTTATTGCGTGAGCCGGATGAGTAGCGAAGTTTTCCAGGATTTTCCTTACCGTATGCCATGAGCTCTTCAAAGTTAGACCAACGGGTTTCACCTTTCTTGCCACCGATTGAGAAGGCGTTAGACACCGCCGAATGCAATGGTTTAAAATCCGAATAGGTCCAATCAGCTTTGCCCAACACGGGTTGCAAAACCAAGGGAGCAACATAGCCATCCATGATGGTGTAGCCATCGGCCGGTCGATTCATGGCCGTTTTAAACGCTTTTGTCCCAGCAGCACCAGGAGTTGAAATGACCGGTAAGGAGACCCCCAATTCTTCTCCCATAGCTTTAGCAATTATCTGACTGACAGACATTGCCGTACCGGCAGACCATGGGAATATATTTTCCACGGTTCTCTCTGGAAAATCTGCTTGGGCGAAGGTTGCCCCAAGCGTCAGGCTTAGCGCGGCAACTAGTCTTAGTAACTTTTTATACATATCTCATCTCCAATAGTGTGTAGTTGACGATCGTTATTTCTTACATCGTGGGCACAGGCTTGATCGACTCCAGCCCGTAGTGCGCGTACATCTCAGTACACGCGTCGTGCAGAGACAACTCGTGTGCTATCGCGCGGTGCAGACGTTCGATAACGTCTGTATCTTCAATCGGATTCTCTTGATTTGGGTCAACGCTAAGATCGAATAAACTAGCGCCGCCTTCCCAGTTCGCCACACAGTCCATGCCTGCTTGTCCGTTGTCCGGGGATATTGCCATCCGAAGAATGGGTGCGCCTTTGGTAAATGGCAGTGCGTCTGTGAGCTCTGAAGACTTCAACTCCTCAAGGGAAAATAGATTCTCCATGTGCGCCGGCATGACTGTATACATCGGTGGAGCTGGAGCTTCTAAATCTGAGGGAAACAAATAGTAGCTGTATCTGCCGTCCGTGATACCAATCGGTCCTGCGAACATGCCTACGATGGCTTGTTTACGCAGCCCCTGCTTTCCTGACAATGGGTTCTGAAGCGATACTGAAGTCACTTCTTTTGGTATAGCAATGCCGTGAAAATCCAGAACTGTCGGCATCAAATCTGTTGTTTGAGTCAGATCATTCACGCGGCTGCCAGCCCTATCAGCGTTGTTCGGATGCCAGATCATCAAAGGTATATGCGATATTTCCTCATAATAAGGCATTTTGTTTTTGGCCCACCACTCGTGTTCTCCCAACAAGTAACCGTGGTCTGTGGTTAAGATGATTGCTGTGTTTTCCCACGCATTGTGTGAATCCATCCAATCTAACAACTGACCAAAATACTCATCACACATGGCTACCAGCGCGGCATAGCTGCCTCGAATGTGTGCTATTTCCTCCTCAGAGTTTGTCACCTTCTCGTAAAGCGGCCAATCGAGAACCTTTCCACTGTACCCTGATCGGTACGCCTCAGCGAATCGCTCTGGTGCTGTAAATGGTTCGTGTGGATCAAAACATTCAAGCTGAAGAAACCAGTCGTCGGAATCCTGATTATTTTTAAGAAATTCAAAAGCACGAGCAAAGCATTTAGCCGTAGGGAAATCACTCTCAGTTTTCATAAACTGCGTATTGATCGCATGACGAGACCGACGCCAGGCATCCTGTGAAGAGTTTCCTCTTGTTATTGTTCTTCCTTCAGTGAATTCATGCAGTGGATAGTGACGAGAATCGAATTGCTCTCGCAGTCGATCTATCGGAGGACGAGTCATGACTTCTATCGCATCGTATTCTTGGCCTTTGATAAAATCCCAACTATCAAATGCGTTTGCATAACCCCAACCACCATTTTCGAAGTAGTGCAAATGATCTGAAATTAAATGGGAATAAATTCCATTGGTGCTAAGCAGTTGCGCGTAGGAATTATCGAACGGCTCCAACGGCCCCCACGGACGATGCATAAAATTAAGTCGCCCTGTATGCATATCACGACGAGCAGGCATACACGGTAGACTACCTGCGTAATGAGTATCGAAAGTAACGCCACGCTGTGCAAAGCGATCGAAATTTGGAGTATCGATAGCAGCACCACCATAAGCACCCAATGCAAGCCGGTTCAGTGAATCAAATAGTACGAATATCGTCCGCATTCAAATACGTTCCTATACAAGTTATCTGATCAACGTCAGTTTGCCAAGTTTCATACCGTCTGTAAAATCAATCCTTACCTGCTTTAATTAAATAGTTGAGGCGATATAGAATAAGCGCACTATCCGAATCCGAAGTCATCGTATCCGATGATGACCCTACTAAATATCGTAAAAGCACTGCGTCCTCGAAACCTAACAGCACGGCTCTTGGCTGACTCTTCATCTGATAGGTGTGCGTTTCTGGGTAACAATTTTTCATCCGCAATAAAGCGTTTGAAGACTTTTGGCGATACGGCGCACTGATTATGCTAAATTGATTGGAAACTTCTGGGTATCTGCGACTGTTTTTCAGCGCTTGTTAACTTTTGAAGCAGCTACTGACTGGATTTATATACTGCATTCGCTCTTGGGATCTCAGTTTTGGGGCCCGAATATTTTTCAGAACATTGAAATTAGTGGGTGAGAATTTAGTGGGAAAGCATTTAGAGGGAGAACATAATGAGACCGATTAAATTAGTACCTACGATGGCACTTGCGCTTGGGTTGTTCGCTCAGTCATCTACTGCCGAAGAACTTAGCGTGGCGACTTTCGTTCCACCAAACCATGAATCGATCACCGTTGCGCTTGCGTGGTTCGAAAAAGAGCTTGCGGAACGTTCTGGTGGAGAACTGACCCTAAAAGTGTACCCAGCCGGGCAGCTCGGCGCTGGCCCAGCCCAGCAATACAAGAGAACCATCGAGGGTGTTGCTGACATCACTTTTGGTATTGCCTCTGCGACGCCGACACTCTTCCCTAAGACCATGCTTGCGATCCTGCCGGGCAAGGCGGTCGACGGTCCCGACTCAACAGAGCGTATGTGGCGCGTCTTTGATGACTACATGGCTGACGAATGGACCGAAGTGAAGGTGCTTGGTATCGGAAACCCAGCTGGTGGAATGATCATTTCAACCAGAGATGTATCAACAATCGAAGATATGAAAGGCGCCAAGATCGTCCTTGGGCAGCTATAACAACGCCTGTGATGCAAGGTATGGGCGCGGTACCTGTACAGATGGACCCGACCGAGCACTATACAGCGCTTAGCACTGGTACGATTGATGCGGCGATACCGTCAATCAATAACATCATGCCGCCTTGGAACCTTGATGAGGTGGCAGATTACGCAATCGTCAACACACCCGCTACCTTTAACCCCGTTTACTATATTATGAATAAGGAGCGTTACAGTGGCCTAAGCAAAGAACATCGCTCAATCATTGATGAAGTTTCTGGCCTGCCATTCTCAAGGGAATTGGTGAGAGCATTCCACGAAGCGGACGAGATAGCGCTTAAGTGGAAAGACGAGAAGATCGCAGCGGGCGAACTCAACGTCGAGTGGATTGTTGTCTCCGATGAAGAACGCGCGAAAATGGAAAAAGCGGCCAATGATGGTATGGCGGAGATCTATGTTAACTATGCTGAGAGAGGCATTTCGAACGCACAAGAAATCTACGAGGCACTGAACGAATAGTTTTCAAATCAGACTGCCCAACACGCTGAACAGCATTTCCAGATCGATAAATTGCTGTTAGCCGTCACCCTTTGGCCCAAAGCCAAAGGGTGACGGCTTTGTCTATGTATGTGTGATGCCTGCAAATAAGCTGATAACTCTGGCTTTTTTTAACGATGCAAGCGCCCTATTTTAAGTGTTATTGCTCATAGTATTTGGTCAAGCGGCATAGCTAAGCTACTTCTTTATTCACACCTGCCTCTATGTTTTCTATTTGGTTATTGACAGGCATTTCAGAATTAATTTGGTCTTTGGTGTGGCCACCTTGCTCATTGAAATCATAATTGTCATCCAGCCTTTTTGCGCTTTTTATCATCATTAACATGATGATTGCGGCGAAAAGATAGATACTGGATAAAGCTGTTAACAGAGACATTCCCAGTGAAACTAAAAACGATGTTATCCCCACCATTATCGTTGTACTCAACGCGATTATTCCTAAAAGTACATATGGAATCACTATTACTACTCCTTAACTTATCTCAATCTATAGCCATTTTGACTACAGAATAAATCTGCAAAACCTCAGCGTTGTCTTGCTGAGCAGGTTCTTTGTTTCGACATACAAATAACTGGGTTAAGTGAATTATGCAATTGTTCACAAAAGGCGGCTATCATCTATTACCGTGAATAACGGGAATATTCACTTAATGGTTTGACGTTCAGTACTTCGATCACCGGCTAGAAACTCTGTCGATCTTATGTTTACGGCTTTCCATTAATCCACTGACGCAACAGATTGTCATGTTGCGCTGTGACATCGCTCTCCCAGCGCTGAGCTTCCTTGCGTATGCTCTCACTGGGTTCGAGCATACTGTCATAAACGGTTCGTCTTTCAGGGTCATCGGTGATCATGGCGAAGAGCCACAGCCCTCCGCCCTCGGGCAACACATAACCGACGAGAGCTTTAGCGAAATCTATTGAGCCGGTCTTGGCCCAAAAACGCTGTAAGCGCCCTGTTTCGACAAGCCGCCTGGCAAGTGAACCTGACCATGCATTGGCGGGTAACATATGAGGCAGAGCATGACGCTCAAGACCGTACTGCAAAAGCACCGCAAGCTGAGCAGGTGTGGCTCGAGCGTTGGGATCGAGGCCTGAATGGTTTGTGATGTGAAAACCCTGCCAATCAGTCTTTGGTAGTCGAGTCTCGAGATGCTTCCAAAGTCCCGCAGCACTTTCAGCGAGTGTTCGCGGCTGCAGACCCATCGCTGTCGCAGTGGCAAGGCCGATGGTTTCTGCCAATTGGTTGTTGGAATAGACCATCATGCCCTCGATTATATCGGCCAGAGGTTTGCTCTTAATCGTCGTTAACCTGCTTAGTTGGTCTGGGGCTGAGCCCCTGATGGGTGTCGGCAGGTCGATGCCAAGTTCATGGGCCATGCGGCGCAAGCTTTGGGCCGTATGCATACCCACATCTTGCACGGGAATGGCGCGGGCGCGCTTTTCTGGCGCTTGTGAAACCATGCGCCATGCAACGCCACGTTCGTTCAATGGCGGATTAGCAAAATAGTTACCTTCATCATCAAGGCGCATCGTTGCTCGCCCGAAAGCTAAGGAGAGTGCGCCAACGCCCGCATTGTAGGGTGCGTCTAATGGTTGATCGGGATTGATCTCATCGACCCTGAGAAATGCAGCATCTGACACTAGAAAACGACCATTAACTTTACCAATACCCGACTGACGCAAAGCCAGAACCATCTGCATAAGATCATCAATGTCGAGCTCGACATCCCCCTGCCCTTGCAACACGAGATCACCCTCCAGGACATCGTCGCGGCGCTTGCCTGTGATTGAAAGCGACGTTTCAAACTGGTGCTCTGGTCCGAGGTCATCCAAAGCTGCGAGGGCTGTCACGAGCTTCATGGTGGATGCTGTCATGAATGCTTCGTTTTCAGCACTCGCGACTAACTGTTTGCCGCTTCCTGCATCAATCAGAATATAACCTGTGCGTGGCGCTGCCTCTGCGACCAGTGCTATTGTACAAACGCTACACCAGATAGCCAGTGCTACCACACGTTTCGTATTCATGAACTTCCTCCGCTTGCACCGGCCGCGTCATCTTGTTGAAGGCGTTGGGATTTGCGAGTGGCCCTGATAAGCTTGCCCAAAGCGTCAGCTAATTTTATTGGATATTTCATATTTATCCTTGCGTTGGAAGGGATAACAGCAACAATTCGGCTAAAAACACCACATATCTTTTCGATTGTACGGATTTCGGTGTTAAACAGGCGTTCCTTAGTGAATTGGTATTTACGCGAGGATAATAACCAATCTATGGAAGGCAGTTGAGTTAGCTCTCTGCCGTCTATCTTAAAACTGGTGGCACATCAAGAGATAATCGGTGGCGAGTGTCAGTTGGTGAAACCGCGCATTTCAACTGCCGTGTTCTTCTGGATAGCAAGATCGTCTGTCTTGATGACCAACGTGGCCGAATTGCTGCAGGAGTATTGGGGTTAGCCGTGGATAGTCTCTATTAAGGCAAAAAGTTTGCCAGAAAATCGACGGCATACCGGCCGATCATTTTTGTAAGCTGAGACATGGAACCATCCGACTCTGAATCAGATATTTTCAAGCTGAAATTCAACGACCATGCAACGGTCAGACTGTTTGAAGATTTCGCTCCATCCACCGCACGCTGGTATTGACAGACCGATTCCGAAGACAAGTTCACGTGGCTTTCCAACAACCCGGAAGCGCTATTGGACCTCAAACGAGAAGCCCTTTACGGAAAGCACCGATCCCAGCTTACCGGCGAAATAGTGAGTGAAGAAAAAAGGCAACACTACGAGACGCCGATACAAGCTCGAAAGCCGTTCGATAATGTCGAATACCGATTCCAATTAGAAGGCGCCGAGTGGAGCTGGCAAATACCTGTAGAATGTCAACAAATTAAATTCGCTGCAGTTTTCTTTATTAGACTGCCAACAGGAATGTTTGATGACATACGTACCAAACCCAAGCCGTTACGACACAATGGTATATCGTCGCTGTGGTAATTCAGGACTGCAGCTACCCGCACTGTCTTTTGGCCTGTGGCATAACTTCGGACATGATGTACCTGAGGGTGCACATATAGCGTTGTGTAGGACAGCCTTTGATCACGGCATAACCCATTTTGATTTGGCCAACAACTATGGCCCTCCTCCAGGCTCGGCTGAAGAGAGCTTTGGCCGTATACTGAAAAACGACTTTGCAGGTTTACGAGATGAGCTGATTATTTCTTCAAAAGCAGGTTATTTGATGTGGCCAGGCCCCTACGGAGAAATGGGTTCTCGAAAATACCTCATTGCCTCGTGCGATCAAAGTTTGAAACGCATGGGTCTCGACTACGTGGATATTTTTTATTCTCACCGGTATGACCCAAACACACCACTCGAAGAAACCATGGGCGCGCTGGATCACATTGTTCGATCAGGGCGAGCTTTGTATGTGGGTATTTCTTCATATAATTCGGAGAAGACACGCGAAGCAGTGGCCATACTCAATGATCTCGGCACACCCTGCCTTATCCACCAGCCAAGCTATAATATGTTTAATCGCTGGGTGGAAACCGATGGTCTCAAGCAAACTCTGGCTGAGCTTGGTGTAGGGTCTATTGCATTTACTCCGCTAGCGCAGGGTATGCTGACCAGCCGTTACCTCAACGGCGTGCCTGAAGGCAGTCGCGCAACGCAAGGCAAATCACTTCGTCCCGAGTTTCTCAATGACAAGTCCATAGCAGCATTGCAATCGCTAAACTCCCTCGCTGAACAGCGCGGACAGACACTTGCACAAATGGCCATTGCCTGGGTGCTGCGCAATGAGGAAATCACTACCGCCTTAATCGGCGCTTCAAAACCTGAACAAATTATCGAATGCGCCGGATGTGTTAACAATCTGGAGTTTACCGATAAGGAATTGCAAGAAATCGATAGTCTCGCTAGTGATCAAGGGATTAACCTTTGGGCAAAATCTTCAGAGACTGAATAAAAATGGTAATTTGTAGTCAAGTAATTTGACTTAAAAACGATGAAACTCATTATATTTGATTGCGACGGTGTGCTAGTCGATAGCGAGGCCATTCTTGTCGACGTCGAGTTAGATTTCTTCAGGAAGCACGGAATTGAAATCACGATAGATAGCTATCTCGATCAATTTATGGGGATTCCGTTGGATGATTGGAGAGCAAAAGTCTCTGCCCTATTGAACGACAAACTAGGAATACCAATTTCTGACGATTTCTTCAAACCCTTGGAAGAAACAATATCCAGGAGGATCGCACAGGAGTTATTGGCCATTGATGGTGCTCATCAAGCGATCAACTCTCTGAATAGTGCTATCTGTGTAGCATCAAGCTCATCGATTAGTTCGCTAGAATCAAAACTTATTCAAACCGGACTATTCGACTTGTTCGATCCACATATATTCTCAACTCAGCTGGTTAAAAATGGAAAACCCGCACCCGATCTTTTCCTGCACGCTGCAAAACAACTGGACGTTTTACCAAGTGAATGTATTGTCGTGGAAGACAGTGTAAACGGTGTTTTAGCCGGTAAGCGGGCTGGAATGCAAGTCATTGGTTTTACTGGCGGTGGTCACTGCACTCCCCATCACTCCAGCGCTCTGCTATCGAAAGGTGCTGATTTTATTGCAACTGATTATTCAGACATTGTTGCTCTAGTGAATCAACGCCACTAATTTACTGTCTATAGCTCTTCGCCTGGTCCAACAGCAGGATCTTCAAATCGATTGCTTAGCAATTCAATATGGCTGAGATGGGCGACATCTTTGCAGGGTTATGGCAAAAAATCAGTGACTCGGTTCAATCATGAATCTGTCGAAAAACGCAGCTAATTCCTTATAACCATCGAGTGGAAGTACATGTGCCACGTGTTGATCGGGGCGAACGATAAGGATGCATCCACGTACGCGATCAATACCCCGCATATTAAAAATGTCGCCAGCACTCTGATCGGCGCAGAACATCTTTTCATAGTCTGTCAGGCCTAGTCGTCCGGTCTTGGGTAGCAACAGATCAGGCATCGTCCGGATATCCAGATCCCTGTGGTATTGCTGAAAAACGGCCCGCACATCAATGACTGCATCGCGTGCTGCATCTTTGGGCGTGAATTTGACGACAGGCGAATCGACGGAACTGTCGAGAAACGTGCATAGCGAAACTATCGTTGAATTCGGAGCGCTTGGGTTACCCGACCCAGCAAAGGCATAAAGCCGCCAACGCGCATCCGCCTCGACGGTATGACCCAATT
>CAYTJF010000071.1:0-22186 GCA_964437945.1 uncultured Granulosicoccaceae bacterium | reverse complement strand
GTAAAAAACAACGGGCAGGTTTGACGAGCAGATCCTGCACTAACCAAGCAAGATCGTTCGCAAATATGCTAACGATGTTCTACTTTCGTTTAAGCCAGACCGATCAAACTCAATCTGGAATGCCAAGCGCGGCTTTTCGTTGATTAGCCCAGGTACGCAAAATTTGATCGATCGCCAGGCCTATAAACGCTACGCAAAAACCCAGTATCAACCCCTTACCCACACCCTCTCGATCTGACAGGGAACCAAGAATCAACTGCCCAAGATCGTCGGTGCCAATGAGGGCACCAATAACCACCATAGCAAGCGCAAACACAACTGTTTGATTAATACCGAGCGCTAAATGCGGAAACGACATCGGCAGCTCAATCGACATGAATCGCTGAACGCGATTAACACCCGACATAGTAGCTGCATCGTGCAACGATGCTGGAACACTACGTAGCCCCACCACCGTGTAACGAGCTGCAGGAATGGTAGCGTAGACGACGACCGCAATCAGTACTGATGTATCCGTTACGCCAAACAACATCATCACCGGTATCAGATAAATAAACGATGGAAAGGTTTGTAAGGTGTCGCACCATGTCAATAACATGCGTGACGTTGTTGAGTGCTGAGCACACAAGGTTCCTACAACAATACCTATAACCCCTGAAATTAATACTGCCATTGTCATCAGGTAGGCGGTAATCAATGCTCGGTCCCACCACTCGGTGAGCGCGATAAACAACAAGTACCCACCAACAATAAGTGCAGAACGACTACCACCAACGATAAAGGCGGTGCCCATTGCCAGTGTAAATGTCGCAACCACTGGCATGGCCAGATAGGCTTTTTTAACCGGTGCAAGTACCTCAACAATGAACCACTTATTGAATTCATTTAGCGGATAAAAGAATGTATCCCATATTTTATCAACACCCCATTGCCAAAACGGCTCTGTAGTGATGCCTTTATTGTGCGGTATCAGGTTCAAGTAGTTGAAGCCCTCCTTAAACACGAACGACCCAATCCAGGCCAGCAGAACACCGACAACAAAAACACCCAAAAACCAAATGGAGTGCTTATGCCGCTCTTTGAACGCCTGATCAGCAAAATAATCAGTTGGCTTGTTAGCCCACGCCAGCGAAAGCTTATCGAGCACGAGAGCGATGAGCACAATACAGACGCCAATTTCAAGCGCTAGTCCAATACGCAATCCATTCAGGGCGATCAACAAATTACTACCAAGCCCCTTTGCACCAATCAATGATGCTATGACCACCATGGCGAGGCATTGCATGATGACCTGATTCACACCAATTAGGATATCTCTGCGAGCCGTTGGTATCAGTACCTTGTGCATTAACTGCCAGTTACTGCATCCACTCATTCTACCGGCCTCGGAAACTTCGGGCGGTACTTTCTTAAGGCCTAACATGGTCAAGCGCACCATTGGTGGGGTTGCATAAATAATGGTTGCAACTGCTCCTGCGTGATCGCCGATACTGAAAAACACCACAACCGGAATCAGGTAAGCAAAATGCGGCATGATCTGCGCAACGTTAAGTATTGGGTCTAGTATGGTTTCGACAGTTTTGCTTTTATACCCCCAAATGCCTAATAGAAGTCCGATCAGTATTGCCATTGGCGCTGCAATCAGCACAAACGATAGCGTTTGCATTGACGGTTCCCACTGCCCGAATACAGCAATGTACACAAATGATAATCCAGCAAACAAAGCGAGTTTAATACCACCTAATCGGTATCCAAGAATGGCGACTCCACCTGTTACTACTGTCCACGGCATTCCGGGGAATTTAGCCCATTTATTTTCTGATACCCAATCCCAACTGGAGAATGCAACAATGGTTTTGACACCACCGAGCATAATTTCCCGAACCAACTCAATCATAAACAGCACAACGCCGGCAATGCTGCGTGTTATCTCTCGCACAAGCGGTCTCTGCTCAACCTCATTGATGTCCGGGTCGTACACATCAATTAGCCACCAATCCTCCATTAGAAAAGTCACTGATTCATAAATGAACGTTGGAAATTGTTTGAGCAACGGTGGAAAGCGCCATAGCCAATTGCCATCCGTTGCCGGGATGAGCATACACATTAGGATAAAGACTATTATCAGAGCTAAGAACTGTAAATACTTGCGCTCTCGAAGTAGCTCCATCATGAGGGTCTATCCGATGTCTGTTCCGAATGCCCACCAAACAACAGACTGACAAGCTTCGAGGCATGCACCGCCCCTACAATTTCCCCGGAACCATTGACAACCGAAACAGGTTTGCTGGAATTCAATACCACTTCTGCAACGGTTTCTATTATGGCGTCTTTGGATACGGTTATATCATCGAAAGCATCCTCAGGGTTTACCTGCTCCATAACCGATTCTATTTTCAGTACTTTTTCACGTGGTACTTCTTCGGTGAACTTACGAACATATTCTGTAGCAGGATTCAAAACAATGTTTGCAGGTGTATCGAGTTGTTCGATGATGCCGTCTTTCATAATGGCTATTCGATCAGCAAGGCGAAGTGCTTCATCAAAATCGTGAGTTACGAACAATATTGTTTTACTTAGTACGCCCTGCAGGCGCAGAAACTCGTCTTGCATCTCTTTGCGGATAAGTGGGTCAAGCGCCGAAAATGGCTCATCAAGAAACCAGATATCCGGTTCGATCGCCAGTGATCTTGCAATACCGACGCGCTGCTGCTGCCCACCAGAGAGCTCACGGGGAAAATAATTCTCCCGACCACTTAGACTGACCAGATCGATCATCTCACCAGCACGTTTTATACTCTCAGGCGTACTGATACCTTTTACTTGTAACGGAAAAGCGATGTTTTCAAGAACCGTTTTATGAGGTAGAAGCGCAAAACTCTGAAACACCATGCCCATCTTGCTACGCCGCAGTTGTATCAACTGCCTGTTTTTCATCGCAAGGATGTCTTCACCCTCGATATAGATCTTACCGGCAGTGGCATCGGTCAGTCTGGATATGCAGCGCAGTAGTGTTGACTTGCCAGAACCTGACAACCCCATAATGATCAGCAATTCACCCGGGTAAACTTCAAACGTTGCGTTATTTACGCCAACAATGCAGCCTTCTTCCTGAAACTTTGCCGCATCCACTACACCACCGGATTCTTTCAGCATCCGCTTGGCGTTATCTCCAAAAATTTTAAAAACGTTTTCGCAACGGATAACCGGATCGGAGGTATTCGATGTTTCAGAAGACATAGGTAATTTAATAATTCAGTTCTTGATTTTTTAAAACGACGACCAGGAACTCGTCACGTCCAGCCAAAACAAATAAGCCCCCTGACTCGATAATGCGACAGGAGGCTCACTTGCAGTATTACAAAGAATGACCGATAAAAATACTTATCAATCATTTATCAAAGAAAAACTATCAATGAAAAACCTTACTTCGTCCAAGGCATCCAGACATCTTCGTTTTCTTCAAGCCACTTAGCCGCCGCATCTTTGTGATCCATCTTATCGGTATCAACCAAGGCAGCCATCTGACCTATTTGCTCTGTCGTGAAGTCCAGTTTTTCAAACGCTGCATATGCTGCAGGGTGTGTTTTAGGAAATTTTTCGTTGGCCGCTTTTTTCAACCAGCCTTTTGGTGAACCACATTTTCCATCACCACCATCTTCTTTACGACAACCATCGCTATACTCGGGGAATTCAATGAATGTGAACCCATCAGCATCAGTAAAGTTAGGCGTCCAGTTAAATACTACGGTTCCGCGACCTTCTTTTTTGGCAGCGGCTAATTCTGTCCACAGTGCATCAGCACTACCGGCAAATTTCACTGTCCATTTGTCAGCAAGGCCAAGCGCTTCCAGTCGTACTGGCATCAAATCTCCGTGCCAGCTTTGCGGGCCTTCTAACCAACGACCTTTACCATCTGAGTCGGGCGTGGTGAAGTTTTCGTGGCAATCTTTCAAAGCTTCCCAGTTTGGTAGACCAGGACACAAGTCCTGCTCGATTACCCAATTGGGGACACCCATTTCTTCCAGTGTAGTTGCAGTGTGAGTACCTGCATCAATGACACCGCCCTTTTCCATTGCGGTCAGGAACGATTTTCCAAAAGTTGACTGCCATACTTCGTGCGAGATGGTGACATCACCCGTGCGAATAGATTCATAAACAGCCTGAGAATCTGCAGAGACGTATTCCACATTGTTGCCCATGGTCTCGAACATACCACCGATAACATAGGCCATAACCACTTGACTAGACCAGTTGTGGGTCGGGATAACAATTGGTTGAGTGCTGTCTTCGGCTTTGGCCACGCCAGTGAGAGCCAATAGTGAAGCACAACCAGCTACCACCATTGCCTTGATTAATTTTGGTGTTCTTAATTTCATATTTTCCCCTTATATTAAGATTCAAATGCTTATAGATTCGATAGGTGTGCCTGCTCGCCAAGCGTCTCGTACAATCTCGAAACCTATATGCGAAACGTACCACTTTTGTCCCAGACAGACAAACATTAATGAAAAATTGGCAGAAATGGGCGATTTAGGCTGCTATTAGTACAGAATTGGTCTTGTCTTTTCGCTATCTATCACAGCCCTGATTGATCACAAACACCACACATAACTCAGTGCTGAACTATTGATATTCAAGCCGTTCTTAACGGTTGGTTAGTACACTAAATCGTCATCCAACTTCTTTAACCAGAGTAATGTTGTTTTGATGCATAAAGCGAACTCAGTTTGCCACAATCAAAGAATAGCTTGGCTGCTTGGTATTGGTCTGATCGTGATAGGTGTTGTCAACAAAAACGCACTGGCTGACAACGCATTGCGCAGAGAATCAACAGCGGCATTGGTTTCGGCAACCGACACAGATGTGCCCGAGCACAATTTGGTAAAAGTACAAATACGTTCGGCAAACAACCGCACCGACGTTATCAATCCCCCACCAACCAGTGGCCCTACAAATGAGTTCCACCTTGCGCGACTCGTCTTCGATGTCAATGCACAACACGGCTGGGGCCCGGGTAGACCCTGGTGGCGTATCGATTGGCCAGAGGCCGAATTTCATTTTTTGAATGGGCTGGACCGTTACACTGTTATTGATCATTCGAGCGACAGTGTTCATGTCGGGCTGAACGATGAGGCACTTTTCGACTACCCATGGCTGTTTGCGCAGCAAGCGGGTCGTTGGTATGTAAGTGACCAGGACGCCAAGAGACTCGGTGAGTACTTGCTTAGAGGTGGTTTTCTGCTAGTCGACGACATTCATGGACCCAACGACTGGAATACGTTTGCCCATGCAATTAACCGAGCGTTACCGAATTCAAGTATTGAAGATATCAGCCCCAACGATAGCATCATCAACATTCTCTACGATCTGGATAAAAGTATTCAGATTCCTGGTCGACGTCACATCATGCAAAACGATGGCAATGGCCAGGTTAATGTTCGTATGCCCTACGGTCCGCATAAATGGAGAGGTATAAAAGATTCAGCCGGACGATGGATGGTTGCGATCAACTTTAATATGGACATGGGCGACTCGTGGGAGCATGCCGACGACCCTTACTACCCTTTGGATATGACGTCGTTAGGTTATCGATTGGGAATGAATTATGTTGTATACGCAATGACTCATTAAGTGCAATGACTCATTGAATTTGCTGATCAGTAAATACTTCCCGGTAGCCAGTGGCGGTGTCTGCAATTTCTACGGTGTAACTTGAGCTTACGTCGAATACAGGTAGGTCAATGATTGAACTTGAGTAACGCCTGGCGTAAACAAGCTCTTGAGTTTGCTCATCAAAAACCGATACAACCGCTTCCTCTACAGGCGCTATTCGTTGTTGTAAGTATCCAACCGGTTTGCGACCATCATTGTCAGATTGAGCTACCATTATTGGCCAGCCCTCATAAGGAGAAGCAGCGGCTGTCAATGGCTCCACGTTTGCAGGCCATGCAGCAAACTCGTAAGTTCGCTGTAGTTTGTTCATTCGAACAATGCCATAACCAATACCCAGTTGGTCTTTTTGGCGACTTTGTTTGGTGGGTGGCAAATAGTAGGCGTCTGGATTGGCGGCGGCCAACACAGTAATCAAATTACCATGTGCATCTTTGTAGTCACCAGCATACTCAACTGACTTATCTCCCGGACCTGATTGCTGGTTGTGCGGATCCCAGATGCGTGGGAATATATTCAACATTGATGGACCAGAAAACGAATGCACGGCATCATTATGTTGCGATACACCGTGTTTTATACTCATACCCAGATGCTGATCTCCGTTTACATGTGGTGCTAAAGCTTTGCGTATTGCAACAACGGCCTTATCACGCCCACTCTTTGGCCAGCCATTACTGTCTTTGTCTAAATTATTCGGTGTGGTGTTTGCTCCACTGTGTGTTGTGCTCTGCGCAAACGGTGATTGCGAAACAACCAGTTTTAATTTTTGATTTTCCCAATCTTTGGCCCATGCTTCAAGAAACGACAATTGCCGATCCCCAAGTAGAACGGCCTCTGCATTGGACGTACTCGGGTTGCTTTTAAATTTGCGGTCTTCCAGCACAGCAATACCAATACCACCATAAACGATGTCGGTAAAATACACATCTATGCCTTGAGCCACCGGCGCTGCATCAGTGGAGCGCGGCAAACTACCGGTTTGGGTTTTTTGCACAATTTGAATAAACTCACTCGGGTATACATACCCTCCTGCCACTTCTTCATTGGCAGGAATACCCCCAGCACCCCAAATATTTCCCTGATAAACATCATGGTCATCAGGAATGATAAAGCTGGGCGTGCTACGAGTGTATTCACGAACAGCAAACACAAATTGCTGCCACTTCCAGAAATAATCTTCTATGAGTGATTCTGTACTGGAACTATCTATATAGCCGTTAGGATCAAATTCGTATATTTGGTCACCCAGAAAAGCTAGCATATGGCTACCGTGTTCTGCAGCATTTGACATCAGCTCCGCATGTGGATAAGCGATCCGTTCAGCGGTCCAGGTAAATGGATCTGGATTGTTTTGCTGTATCCAACCCTCTTTATCATTGAGTATGACGCCAGGCCGACAGTTGTAGGTTGAAATTATAAAATCTTCTGTATCAGTAGGTTCTGCTTGTATGACGCCATAGTAGTGGTGCGCACCCAGCTCTACACGGTACACAACGTCACGGCTTGCGTCCCAGTTGGCAACGGTAAATCGCGACACAAAGGCAGCAGGATCAATATCTGCTGAAGCCACAACTACCCATTGATCATCCTGTTTAACAGACAATTGGGCAGACGCATATTCATCAATGCAGATTTGCGGAAACTGCGCATTTAAACTCAGCGCGTTACGACTCAGCATGTAGGTTGACATCAGCACTGGCCCAAATACACGAGCAGAAACCTCGTGTAGCTTTGCACCGCTGCCTTCGAATCGATCAAACCAATGCTCGGTATCGTTAGCACCTGGGTTGGATACCAAACCAATATTGCCCAAAACACGATGTGCCGGGACTTCGGCCGATGCAGTACTTAGCACATCACCAGCCCGACTTATGGCAGATACTGACAGCCGATAAGTAGAATCTCCCAAATAGTCTCCGACCAGTTTTAAAGTCACCCCTTGACCAGTTAGCTGGCTTTGGCGTCCAACACCAAGTTCCCGATTAGCAATACCGTTATCATGAAGAAACACCTGACCCGAAGATCGGATACCAGCAATCAATCCACCGTTGCGACCAGAGCGATTATGAATCAGCGCGGCCGCTCTATAGTCCAGGCCATTTCCAGCACCGAGCAATAAGCCAGGGAAAGAGTCATGGCTAGGCGCCGAAGATAAACCAGTTAGAACACTGAGTTCAAAATTTTCAGGGGCTGCAGACACATGGCTTGTAATTCTGTGCAATGTCCGCATTGGCCTGTAACGACTACCATTTCGAGACTTCAATTTCCCATCATCAACATGCCAGTCTCGGCTGCGATTCGCCCAATAATTTGAACCTACCCAAATCTGATTACAAACCCCGTCCCAACTATCTGCAAATTGGGTATCGTTATTTTCGCGCTGCGCAAACACGTCAACAACTACGTCTGTTAAGTACCAAGTAAAATCCATATCCCCCACAGCCGTGAATCTCACCCCGACAGCCACATCATCTGATATCGCCAGTCCATCGGAATCAAGAAGCACCTGTTTACGTTGCCAGTCAGTTGTTCCAGAATCCAGGTAAATATTTTTTGCCTGTAATACCTGGACAACGCCTGAGCGGTCAAATCCAAGTATTTCAACAAAAAGCGACACTGAACGGTTATGCGAATTGCTCGCAAAGCGATTATCCGCGCTAAGGGAAAACTGCAATGAAATTGCGCTTGAACTTTTTACAATGCTCTGACTGGACTGAGTTAACTCACACCCGGTGTTAAGTGTTAGAAAATGCCGTTTTCCTCCACCCGCGTCGAGCCCTACATCTCCATTACCGCACTCACCTGCTGTTGACCACCCTTGCGACGACGCTCTGTCAGCCTGCGCAGCCAGCGATACACGCCCATCAGCGTTATGCAATTCGATTCGCGTTTTATTAAATTCAAACGGATGAATAAGGTCTTGTGGTTTAGCTGGATTTTCAGACAGAACAACCGGTGCATCGGCTGGACTGAATCTGGCAGGCGTTTTACCAAACCCTTCCGGAGCAGGAGAAGCGAATGAGGACAGGGGAATAAAAGGAGCAGAGGAAGATTCAGACTGACATCCTTGTAACATCATGCAGAGTATCAAGACCGCACTGCACCAGCGGATAACTCGACGTTTGGGAGATAGCATCACCATATTGGTATTAAAAGATTTACCGTACCCAAAATTGACTGACAATATAGTTGTCATGCCCGGCTAACATTGTGTTATTCATATCGGCAGACATATTGCAAAATTGAGCCGTGTTGGTCCGGCAGAGTAGCTGTAGCAATAGGCGCTTACATAATAAATACAATAGCTTATCGTGGCCCGACCTCACTGTGATATAAACTGGTCACTGATTCTGGGTTATATAAGCGAATTGGGAATGTACGTAAGAAACGCTTGGTATGTAGCTGGCTGGGCTTCGGAGTTTGATGATGCTTTGAAGCGCGTAACCATACTTGAAGAACATTTGGTGATGTATCGTATAGACGCTGACACAGTCGTCGCTTTAGAAGATCGATGCCCTCACCGCTTAATGCCGCTCTCCAAAGGCAAACGCATTGGTAACGATATTCAATGTGGATATCACGGTATGACGATTAACTGCGAGGGCGCCTGCGTTCGTGTTCCCGGTCAGGATAACGTACCCGCTTCAGCTTACGTCACGACCTACCCGGTGCGACAGAAGAACAATATAGTGTTTGTCTGGATGGGCGAGACAAATAAGGCAGATGAAACACTCATCTTTGATATGCCAGAATTCAATTCACCAAACTATCATGTGCATCAAGGAGATGCATTGCATCTTCAAGCAAACTATCTGAATGTAGCTGAAAATCTGGTCGACCCCGCTCATGTTAGTTTCGTTCATCCCACGACTCTGGGTAATGCAGCCAGTGAAAATGTACCGGTACATGTCGACACACAGGGTGACGTATTGGTGGCGTGGCGCTGGATTCGCGATTCCGAACCAGTTGGTTTCTTTCAGAAATTCGGTGGATTCAACGGGCACGTTGATCGGTGGCATTATTACTACCTGCACCTGCCATCCGTCGCTGTTATTGATTTTGGCAGTGCAGCAACCGAATTAAATCTTGCAGAAGAAAACCGGGAACAAGGTGTTCGTATTTTTGCTTTGCACTTTCTAACGCCTGTAAACAAGCACTACACCATCGATCGATGGATGCATATTCGTAATGCGGCTTTAAACGATGAGCAGGCATCTGAACAAATGGACGCTATGTTCCGTATTGCATTCGATGAAGACAAAGCAATACTTGAAGCCATTGAGGAACAGGAAAAACTGCCTCAAAAACGCAAACCCATACGGCTTGCTATTGATAAAGGCCCTACAGTTTACAGAAGAAGAATTCGTGATTTGGCTGAATTAGAAGCTACTGAAGACCTTGGTGAACCCGTGCGGCCCACGTTCGTACACCATGAATAGCTAACTTGCCAGATTAAATGGACTAAACAAGAAAATAAATTGCACTAGAGCTGCATATATTAGAAGATGGTGTAATAGTTTGACCAACCAATGAATAAGGAATGAAAAGGCTACAACAGCTCAGACATAATAAACGGAGACGAATATGCACAATATAAAGAAATGGCTTGTTGGTGGTATTACGGCGACCCTGTTGGCTGCGGCTGGCTCGGTAGGCGCCCAGGACACCATAAAAATCGGTGAAATCAATCATTACAAACGAATGGCAGCCTTTGCCGAGCCGTATAAAAAAGGGATTGAACTTGCACTGGAAGAGGTAAACGACGCTGGCGGCGTACTCGACAAGCCACTTGAATTTATTTTTCGTGATGATCAAGGCAAACCCGGAGAAGCCATAAAGATTGCCGAAGAACTGATGACTCGCGAAGGCACGGTTATGCTTACAGGCACCATTTTGAGTAATATCGGATTGGCCATCTCTTCACTTGCTGCCGAGAAAGGCTATGTCTATCTGGCAGCAGAACCGTTAGCCGACTCTATTGTGTGGGAAAGTGGCAACAAATACACATTCCGTTTACGTGCCTCCACTTATATGCAAGCTGCAATGCTGGCTGAGGCTGCCTCTAAAACCGATGCGAAAACGTATGCGACTATCGCTCCAAACTATGCCTACGGTAAAGACGCCGTTGCCGCATTCAAAAAGGCGCTTACCGCTTTAAAGCCTGACGTTGAATTTGTCACGGAGCAATGGCCTGCGCTATTTAAAATAGATGCTGGCGCTGAGGTACAGGCAATCGAGAAAGCCAAACCCGATGCCATTTATAACGTCACATTCGGTGGTGATCTGGCAAAGTTTGTACGCGAAGGCACAACGCGAGGTTTATTTGACGGGCGAAATGTTTACGGATTGCTAACCGGCGAACCTGAGTACCTCGACCCGCTCAAAGATGAAGCACCTGAAGGCTGGACAGTAACAGGCTACCCATGGTACGACTTCACTGAAGGACCAAACAAAACATTTGTCGATAACTATCAGGCCAAGTACAACGAACGTCCAGGCATTGGCTCGCTGGTTGGCTACATGACTGTACAATCCATTGCCGCAGGCATTACCAAAGCAGGCGCAACGGATGCTGACTCACTTATAGCAGGCTTCAGAGGCCTGGATGTTGAAACACCAGTTGGGAAAATTCACTTCAGAGAGCAAGATCATCAAGCGACAATGGGTGCATTCGTCGGCACCACCGCTATTAAAGATGGTGCGGGTATCATCGTAGATTGGTCGTACAAAGACGGTGCAGACTACCTGCCTTCGGATGAAGAAGTAGCAAAAATGCGTCCGGCTGAATAGCGTGCATACAGCAGCATCCGCTACTGAATCACTGCACGCTTTTTTGATTTAATAAGTAGATTAACAATCAGCACTATCACTTGGCTCTAAAACAAGTGGTAGTGCTGGAGATCTTAATTTATGGGTTTGTTCATCGCTCAGCTGCTGACCGGATTAGCAAATGCTGCAGCACTATTTCTGGTCGCCTCTGGTTTATCACTGATCTTCGGCGTTACCCGTATCGTTAACTTCGCGCATGGCTCTTTCTACATGCTCGGTGCGTTTATCGGCTACTCATTTATGCAGGTGTTGCCGGGCGGTATTGGTTTCTGGTCTTCTGTGCTGCTTGCCGGATTGGCAGTGGGCATTATCGGCGTTCTGGTAGAAATCCTGGTGCTCAGGCCGGTGTACAAGGCACCTGAACTATTTCAATTGGTTGCCACGTTCGGTGTCATACTGGTTATCCAGGATCTCACCTTGATGATCTGGGGTGCAGAAGATGTGCTTGGTCCTCGAGCACCTGGCCTGAAAGGCGTGGTTCGTATTATGGACGAACCAGTTCCGAAGTTCGATCTTGCCCTCATTGCAATCACACCTTTTGTATTGTTCGCACTGTGGTACCTGATATCAAAAACACGGGTAGGTGTTCTTGTGCGAGCAGCCACCCAGGATCGAGAAATGGTTGGTGCGTTAGGCGTCAATCAATCCTGGTTATTTAGTGGCGTTTTTTTTCTTGGTGCCGCATTAGCCGGACTCGGTGGTGCGATTCAGCTACCCAAAGGCGGAGCCGATTTATTAATGGATTTCAACATATTGGCATCCATTTTTGTGGTTGTGGTCATAGGTGGTATGGGGTCTTTACCTGGTGCATATATCGCAGCGGTGCTTATCTCTGTTTTAAACGTGTTCGGCGTTGCCTATATCCCACAAAGCACCCTGGTATTAATGTTTGTTGTTATGGCGGTAGTGCTAACCGTTAGGCCCTACGGCTTACTCGGTCGTGAAGAGGTTGCCGGTGAACATGGCCAGGTGGGTGCCCCTGAAAAACCGATCAAACCGGCTGGAATAAAAATGCGACTGCTTGTGTTTGTATTGCTTTTGGGTCTGGCAGCGCTGCCATTTATCGCTGAACCCTTCTTTACCATTCTGGCCACAGACGTTATCGTGTTTTGTCTGTTTGCAGCCAGTCTGCATTTTATTCTTGGACTTGGCGGTCTTGTCTCGTTCGGACATGCAGCCTACTTTGGTAGCGGCGCCTATGTTGCAGCCCTGTTGGTTAGTCATGCCAATGCGCCTATGGAGTTAGCGTTTTTATTAGCACCATTGGGCGCTGGACTACTCGCCATTATAATCGGCTGGCTTTGCTTACGATTATCCGGTGTTTATTTTGCGATGTTAACACTCGCATTGGCACAGCTTGTCTGGTCGTTGGTATTCCAGTGGGATGAGTTCACCGGAGGCGATGATGGTTTGGTTGATATCTGGCCCGCAGAATGGTTATCCGATACCACGGTGTATTTCTATTTCACCATGATTATGGGAATCGGCGGCATCATATTAATACGCCATATCGCGCACTCGCCGTTCGGTTATTCATTAAGAGCGTCACGCGATTCGGTCCGACAGGCAGAGGCCACTGGAATTAATACAAAACGTGTGCAATGGTTTGCATTCAGTATAGCCGGCGCTTTGGCAGGTCTTGCCGGTGCACTATTTGTTTTTTCCAAAGGCAGTGTTTTTCCTGTTGAACTGGAAATCGCCAAGTCATTCGATGGCTTGATCGTTGTGTTTCTCGGCGGAGTAAAAACCCTTTCAGGTGGCGTGGTTGGAGCAGCCGCGTTAACTTTGGTACAAGATTACATCACTCGTTTCGAATATTGGCGATTGGCGCTTGGGTTGTTGATCATAGCTGTTGTCATCATTGCGCCAAACGGTATCGTCGGCTCCATACGAAAGCTGTTCGAACAACGAGCTGTGTTTAGTCGAGGGATGAACACATGAAAGCACCAACTCCAGACAACCATGCAGAACACAATGCCGATCGAAATAAGATCAGTTCTGAGGCTGTTTTGAGTGTACGTTCACTGAGTAAGTCATTTGGTGGGATAGACGCTGTATCTGACGTATCGTTCGATGTTGCAAAAGCTGAGTTATTGGCTTTAATTGGTCCTAACGGGGCTGGCAAAACAACCTGCTTTAACATGTTAATGGGTCAGCTAAAGCCAACAAGCGGATCAGTACATCTTGATGGTGAAAACATTACTGCTAAACAGCCCAGGCAAATTTGGCGAAAAGGTGTTGGACGAACGTTTCAGATAACCGGCACGTATCAATCCATGACAGTAATCGAAAATGTGCAAATGGCACTGTTATCGCATCATCGACGTCTATTTGAAATCCGCAGCTATGCGCACAAACAATATCGCAACGAAGCCATGGAATTACTGGCATTGGTTGGCATGCAAGATCAATCCGAACGTGCTTGCGCCGTGCTGGCCTATGGCGACCTTAAACGTCTTGAATTAGCCATCGCACTCGCTCATAGCCCAAAGCTTTTACTCATGGATGAACCTACAGCCGGCATGGCACCAAAAGAACGCGTGGCTTTAATGAAGCTGACCGCCGATATCGTTTCAAAACGTGATATCAGTGCGCTGTTTACCGAACATGATATGGACGTGGTTTTTGCGCACGCGCATCGTGTAATGGTGTTAAACCGCGGAGAAATTATAGCCAATGGTTCGGTTGATACTGTGCGTAACAATGCGCAGGTACAGGAAGTGTATCTTGGCGGTGGTACTTTGTTTCAATCAAACGATTCTGATATTCATGCTTGATCTGCACGCCGTCAACAGTCACTACGGTCGAGCGCATATTCTGATCGACCTGAACTTTACTGTCGGTGCCGGTGAAGTTGTATCTCTACTCGGTCGTAATGGCGCAGGTAAAACAACCACCGTGAAAAGCATTATGCAACTGGTTAAACCAACCAGCGGCAAAGTGTTGTTCGAAGGCACTGAACTCAATAAACTTAGCGCACATCAAGTTGCCAAACTCGGCATTGGCTACGTTCCAGAAGAGCGGCGCATATTTACTGATCTAACAATATTGGAAAATTTGGAAGTCGGACGACAACCTGCGCGTGATGGGCTGCCAGCCTGGACCAATGAGAGATTGTTTGACTTATTTCCCAATTTGGCCGAGCGACGCAACAATCGCGGTAAAGCACTTTCAGGCGGTGAACAACAAATGTTATCCATCGCTAGAACGCTAATGGGAAACCCTCGAGTACTTTTGTTAGACGAGCCTTCTGAGGGTATTGCACCGGTGATCGTTGAACAAATGGTGCAAACTATCTTGACACTAAAAAAAGAAAAACTCTCTGTTCTGCTCTCAGAACAAAACCTGAACTTTGCCCGACTGGTATCCGATCGTGCCGTAATTATTGAAAGTGGTGAGAAAAAATATGACGGTACGTTTGAGGAGCTGGAGGCAAATCCTGAAATACGCGATGCTTACTTGTCGGTTTAATTCAGGTTGAGCACCATTATGTATACCACTATGGCTTATAGAAGCTTGATGCATCATGTAATCAGTGACTACAGTTCAATAATCAGTGCCGAGTGATCGGACAAACCCTCCTCCCTTACTTTATGAATATACTGGCAACCCATCGTTGCTTCCGCTAAAGATGCACTGCCCATCGCATGATCATAACGAAACCCACGTTGTGTACGCGGACTCACCCAGCTAAAGTCTTGAGCCTTCTCTCCATGACACTGCCTGTATAGGTCTACCCAACCTGCATCGATGAGAGCTTGAAAGTATTTGGTATTAACGAAAGTTTTATCGGTACTGTCTTGAAACGGAACTCCGCAATTTATGTCTCCAAGAAAAAGGCACTTGCGCTGCAATAGGCTCGGTGTATCCTCAAGCACCGCTTCAAACAATGGAATTTGTAATGCCTTTTGCGGAAAGTGCGCCGGCAGTAACGTTATACCCATTGTCTCAGCCTCTAAAATATGACACAGCCCGGAACGCTCGATCTGAAATTCGCCTGCATCAAGTGATTCACTACTAGCAATGTAAAGCGTATTTTCACTGGCACTCTGGGTTTCTGGCACAAAGCTGTAGTTCAATCCACAAGTGGACAGCGACTCGTTTAACTGTTCAACACTCGAACGCCTAACTTCTTGCAAGGTAACAATATCTGGTGACCATTCACAGAGCGTACGGCAAATGTCATCAAGTCGTCGTCCACCACCTTGCAGAATATTCCAGCTAACAACTTTCACACCTCTTTCCAACCCTTCTTGAATATTTCCAGCTTTGACTCTTCAAACATCTCGAGAATCTGCTCTTTATCGATCGACACTTTAACCGTCGTTTGTAGCTTGGTGGCGCGATTAGGGCTGAAGTCGGTAATGTGTAACACATAGGCTGGAAAGTCTTTACTGGCTTGTTCCTTATTGGTTTTAATGGCCAGTATTTTTCGCACCATGGTTTTCTCTTTAGCCTTTTTTGTTGCAACACTGCGGGCGATGATCTCGCTGTTGGGCAGCTGGACTTCCTTGGCAACACGATCTATGTCTGGGATTTCAACAATGTTACTCAGTTGCGTAATCCCGGTTTCATCTTCTGTAGCCGTTTTATCATCACGAAGACGAATGAATTGAGGCGACAATATAGAAACAAGGGGTAGACGACGAACCCCCACCCAAGCTTTATCATTCCACTTAAGTATCATTTTTTCAATCGTGTTATCTCGACTGGTGCGAGAGATAAGATCAAGACACTCAACCTCTACCACAAGTCCCGGGGATATCATTTGGTAGGCAACACGATCACTATTGATCTCACGAAAATCGCTATCCACAACCCGCTTTTGCAAATTTTTAAAAATCGTCAAGCGTTGCTCATCTGAAAAGCCACCGCCAACTTTAGCTACCAACTGAAAGTGGCCTGAGGGCCGAACCACGGCGCACAGTAAGTCGTGAACCATACCAGCTCGGTCATCCATGCCTTCTGAAAATCCGATAATGGCAAGATCGAGTGAATGGCGCGACTTGATCTTGAACACACCTGCTGTGGGTGATCGAGCCACAACGCCTTCGGCTCCATCTTCCAGCACCCATTTTTTGAATTGCTTTAAAATGGCCTTCGCGTTTTCTCCAGCAACCGACTCCACTGGGTGAACACGCTCACCACCAGAGAACAACTCCTCTATCTTTACCAATGCGTCAGCATATTTGATAGAGAGGTCCTCGCCATCTAACTCGTAGATGTTAAACACAGCAAAGGCCAATTGCCCAACTTCATCAGCATCTGCGGGGTTACGCGCAACACGCACCACATCGTGTACTCGCGGGCGTTCACCATCGGGCCGTTGGACATACAGCTCGCCAGCGATTAACGCACTCTTAACCCCTTTAAGGCGAAGAGCGGCTTCTTCGAGAAACGGTGCACCCGTGCGCACGGTGCCACCAGGATTAAGCGTACAAATTTCTCCATCACGCCAAACAAGACAAGTGAACTCACCATCAACTTTTCGAGAGATATGGTATTGACCGTCGGGAATGCGACGCTTGGCACTCTCAGGATCGAGCGCAGTTGTCATTTGCGAAAGCTGACGCCTTCGCATTCGCACTTGCGCAAGGATACCGTCTTCTGACAAGGAGTCAATGTTGCCTGTGAGATAACCACCTGGCCATTTTTTTAATTCCTTTTTATTGATCATAGCCATCCTACTTGCCAGATCCTTTTTTATTGACTGCTTTTTTCTTAGTCACTTTTTTCCTGGTCGTCTTCTTCTTGGCTGTCTTCTTCTTGGTTGTTTTCTTCCTGGTTGTTTTCTTCCTGGTTGTTTTCTTCTTGGTTGTTTTCTTCTTGGTTGTTTTCTTCTTGGTTGTCTTCTTCTTGGTTGTCTTCTTCTTGGTCACCTTCTTCTTGGTTGTCTTCTTAGTCGCTTTTTTCTTAGCCACTTTCTTCTTGGTCGCTTTCTTATTGGTCGCCTTCTTGGCAGCACTCTTCTTAGTTTTCTTCTTAGTTGCCTTCTTAGCCGCTTTTTTCTTAGTCACTTTTTTCTTGACCGCTTTCTTCCTGGTTGCATTCTTCTTAGCTACTTCTTTTTTGGGCGCTTTCTTTTCAGAGCCTTCTTTTTCCATCCCGTCATTATCAGACTCATTAGCCACGTCCTTGATAGTTTTCATTTCAAGGTTAGACAAATGTAACAGCAAAACATAAGTATCCCCCTGAACACGTCCTTCCAAAAAAGCACGATAAGGTGTTGAGCCACGTCGGAATACCAAAGGTGATTTTCCCTTAGGCCCTGCCCCCATCACCATCATGACATTTTGCTCGGCCAGCTCCTTTGCCATATCGAACAAAAAATCGAACGTCAAGCCATTAACGTGAACAATCTGGAGTTTGGTACCAAACACAAAACGCCTGACAGCCTCTGCCTTGGGAATTACCGTACCCGTCCAGGTGAGTGGAATGTCCACATCGATATTGGCTTCAAGCTGACGACGCGGTCGAGCTTTACGTTTTGAACCATCAACATTACGCACTATTTCTGTTTGGGTAACACGATAAACGAGCTCATCTTTAGGGTTAACATACACGCGGGAAAGCCCCCAAAGAAACTGACCAACCTGTTCCACATCAACTTCTGGATCACCTTCGACCATAGCATGAGCAAGTGCTTCATCATCCTTGAACTGACCAACAAGCGCATCGTAAGATTGATTAATCGTGGCTTTTAGTAGCCGACGTGAATAAGCTGGTTGACCACGCGGACCTATGTAGCGAACCTCAGAACGGGCTCGCACACTTTCAGCTTTGACAACAGCATCGCGACCACGCTCATCAGAGATATTGATATTAGGCATAGGTATATTCCTTACAACATATCGAAATCAAAGTTATCATCTTCACTGTCGTCTTCTACTTCATCGGTAACCGCTGCCGCACAGATAGCAACCTGCTGATACCCACGAAAATCTATATCCGATGCATTGCCAATGAGCAACCAAAGATCACCATCGGTATCATTCATTAAAAAAGCGGGGTCAGCAACCGGACCACCACGATAAGAAAATCCAAATTGGTAAATAGCACCCTCATTTAGCGACTCATTAAATGCATCTGGAAGCTTTTCACTTGTAAGGTGATAAGCAAGACGAATTGGATGATCAAGTAAAACGGTTTCATCGACAACATCACTAAGGTGGATATCAGCATCGAAAGAACTGTCAATAAGCTCCATTGGGTCACCCTCCACATCAACTGGTATTCGCTCACCCGTTTCAACCCAGAAACCGTCTTTGTTCACATAGCCAGCACCTGTACCACCTAAGCCGATCAGTGTCCGACCGTCTCGGGCCAGCGAGAAAAGCTCAGTGTCGTTGCCTTCATGATCAAACGTTTTTATTTGAATAGAACCATAAACTTTGCTGCGATCAATCTTATTGAGCACACATTCAAACGTGGTTTTACCAAACTTAAAATTCAGGCTACGCGGCATGGGTTTAATTAGGCTCAGTTAGAGAATCAATGGCAACAAGTGCAGACGCAAATGCTTCAGTGCCTGCATTCAACGGGCGACACGGTACTGCGCGGTCATCAACATAAGCATGCGCAACTGGTTTACCGGCACCACGGTGTAAGTGATCAAACGGAATGCCATGTTCGTTCAACCAGTTCTCAATGGCCTCTTGGCGTTCACGAAGCGTTTTGCCGGTTGTTGCCAACCGAGAGGTCAATATCGTGACCTCAGCTTTTTCCGATAATTCGCGCATAAATTCTAATGCACCGGCAATGGGCGGCCCTATTTCGGTTAATTTGCCACTAATGGGCGTTGCTAACACACCATCAAGATCAACACACACTTTCGGTTTCGAAGTACGTTCAAAATTCTTTTGAGTGGTTCGTATTGTTTTACGTGGCGCTGTTATGTCAACACCTTTCACTGTTGGTGGTGGTGGACCTGGCATGATTTCCAACATGGCATCGATTGCAGCATGCCCTTCCAGCCACGGATCATCAAGCCATTCATCACCCGACCAAAGAGACGAATAGATCTCTCGACTATGATGTAAGCCGGGCAATCGAAACCAGGAACCTATGCTGTCGTCTTTGACTTTTTTCGGAAATGTTTCTGGTTCCTCTTCGAGACCAACACTCTCCCACTCAGACACGATGGATTTGACATAAGCAAAGACCGCCTCGGTTGGTGCAGCCTCGGCCAACAGTACCCAGATATGAAAACCACCATAGCCATTGGAGTTAAACAACATTGGGTCGTAACCTGCTAACTGCAACTGACGGACCCAAGTTAAAGCCCCGTTAAGATTTCGTCGCGCGTGATCTTCTGCACCAACAGCGTCTTCATCATGCAGATCAATATCGATTGCAAACCACTTGGAAGTTGACTCTTGTGATTTGGCGTGCAGCCCAACAATTTGAGGTTTACGCAAATGGCGGGAAGAGAAGTGACGAGTTAGCTTATCGAGCGTAACCATATCCGGCCCTCGCTTATCCTTAATCGGCAGCGTCATGGCTTTGTAGGTTTTACCGGAGCGACGACGTTCCGCAGGTGTTAGTACTGAGTACTGTCCCCAAACGTCTTTTCGGTTTACGAGCTTCTCCATAGCCCAATCTGCCAGATCGGACGCTCGCTGAGCCCACTCCTCTCCGATGATTTCTTGTTCTGTTCCCATATGAACAATCAGAGCCCTTAAGTACTATTACCGCCATCAAGCGTTGCCAGAGGGCGGGCACTAAAAGTTTGATCAGGACTGGCACACAAAGATGCAGCAAAGCGCTCCAACGAAGCAGCTGAGTCCGATTTCCATCCTGCAAAAACGAGATTAGCCTGAGCTTTACTGATAATATCATCGCGGCTTAGTGGTTGCTTTGCACCGCCGCGAAGTTGACCCTGACGCTCCTCTACTACCGATCCGTTTTTTAACTTCATGCAAATATGACCGGTGTAGTTTTTCGGGTATTCGTTGTTTGGATCTATTTTGTAGTTTATCTTGGCAGCCAACGCGAGCGCTCGTGGATCGCTAACTGCTTCGTCAGTAAACTGCGCTAGACCGGCATCGCCATGCAGCAGGCCAGCTGCAATGGTATAAGGCGAGGAAAACTTGGCAGCATAGGCGGTAGGTGGCTTTTGTTTTAGTGCCAAAGGTTCCCACAAACGATGCACTGTGCCTTCACCAACTTCACAAATCATGCTGTCAATATCATCAAGTTTAATACCTTTATTTTTTAAACGTATAGCGCAATCAATAAAAGGCTGTGTCATGGTGCCACAGGCATAGGGTTTGAACGCAACCCTGCCCGCTTGCCAATCCGTGCCAAGGTGATCGCACAAAAGTGCAAAGTCCGGCTGTATGGATGGTGCAAAGGCTGCGTATAAACCATGCACACCTTCAAACACGGTACCTGGTCCATTGAAATCTGCTGCACCCAATCGCGCAGCATGTACGGCTGACTGCGCCGCCCAGCCAGCGTGCAGGCGTTTGGTCCAGCTGCCATCAGCAAGGTATTCAATAATCCCTGACGCCATCGAACCTGCAACACCAAGCGTATTTTTAATTTGTTGCTGTGATTGTCCCATTGCTGCAGCAACGCCAGCCGAAGCTGCCATGGTGCCCAGAACAGCCGTAGGGTGAAACCCAGCTCGGTGTACGCTTTTACCTGCCACCAAACCCAGACGATTAGCCACCTCTATGCCCACCACCAACCCTTTAAACACATCAGCATTAGAAAGCGACATAGCATCACCTGCGGCAAACAATGCCGGTACCACAACAACACCTGAGTGCACCGGACAGCCCTCAAATGTGTTGTCGTAATCTTCACCATGTCCGCAAGTGCCGTTGATAGCCGCAGCACCTGACACATCGCAACCCATTGCCAGTCCCCAAACAGTACATGAACCTTGTGCAGCGAATGCCTGTCGCACAGCCACACCATAGTCAGTATCAAGTGCAGCGATCGCGAGGGCCACTGTATCAATCACCGTGTGCTCAACCGCTTGCTGCACCTGCAGTGGAATATCAGTAACAGAGAGACCCGTGATCCAATCTGCCAATTGTGAAGAACATGTATGCTCAGTCATTATCAACTCCTTTGGATTCAATCACGCTATACCACTCAATCAACCACAGAACTCAACCAATCACTCTATAAAAGAGCACAACAAAAAGAACACCACATGTGGATGGACCACTAGCCGCGAAACGCACTAAGGCCAGATAGATCTGGCGCCTGTCGAAGATTTTGGCAAAATTCCAGTAATGCCTGCGCATCGGATTTAGACCAACCTCCAAATTGCGCATTAGCGAAAAATTTTTCTACAAGTTCGTCAGTTGATAGTGGTTCATGCATACCACCACGCATATGAGGCTGATCGTAAGTCAAGACATCTCCAGACTTAAGCCGGACTTCCAGGTGCCCCGAATAGTTGCTTGGGTATTCATTTTCCGGATCAATACGATAAGATATTTTTTCGGCCAATGCTAACAGATGCGGTAATTGCACTTTGTCATCGCTAAACTGCACTAACCCGGCATCATCTTCATAGTAACCAAGTGCCATACAAAACGGCATTGAAAATTTCGCCGCATAACCAGACGGTGGACGCTGTTTGTCCGACAATGGTTCCCATAGACGATGTACCAGACCTTCACCAGTATCACAAACAATCTGTTCGATATCACCGGCGTCGATC